>CAKAQU010000107.1 GCA_916720335.1 uncultured Moraxella sp.
AAAATAATACTCCTGATTTATTACAATAATCTCTTACATTTTAATTCCACTGGCTCAAGTCTGTATCAGCGTCCAAAGATACTTTAATGTAAGATAAGCACATATATCATAGCAGTATCATAACAAAAAAGAAATATTCTTAAAATAATTAAAATTTTACTTTATTTTAAATTATGAATTGCAATTATTATTTTTTTGTGTTAATTGTATTTTAAATAGGTTATTTATTGATTGCCTATTTTGTAATCAAACATAAAAAAACAGTCAAACTAATAATTTTGCACCATGCTTAATCGCTCACCTTCGAATAATTCCATATCAGGGGCAAGTGCCACCATAAAACGGTCAAAATATAAAAGCTGCTTGGTCAGTAAGGCAAAATCTCTTGGGAAATGGATGCCATGACGTTTACCAATCTGCGCAAGCTCTACCATCATAATATTTAGGCTGTCAGCTTGAACACTTTGGTCTTTGTCTTGCGTGCTGGCATTAAAATGATTGGCTCCAAAAATTTTTTGCAAATCCTGAGCAAGTTTATCAATATCCATGCGTGAGCGTTCAGCTGTCATGCCAATATCTACCATTGCTTGAGCGACGCCATAAAAATCACTGGTCTGGATTGCCTGAACTAAATTAAAGCACGCTTGTAAACTTTTTGGATTGATTTCACCCATCAAACCAAAATCCAAAAAGGCAATTTGCCCATTATCAAGCATCATCAAATTACCTGCATGCAAATCGGCGTGAAATTCTCCCGTCATCATCAAAGATAAAAACCAAGTATCAAGCACTTTTGCCATCACCTTTTTGGCAGCCTCTGTATTGTTCACCCAAGGCAAACTGTTATCAATTAAGGATTTACCCGTTAATAAATCCATAGTCAAAACGCGTTTGGTAGATAAATGTTTATGCACGTAAGGAGCTGTAACGTCTGTATTGCCGGTATTTGCCAGATATGCCAAGAATTTATCAATATGTAAACTTTCTGCCAAAAAGTCTGTTTCTGCCAACATACGTTGCCGCATCTCATGAATGATTGGCTCAAGACTTGCTGCTTTGACGGCTGGCATAATTTTTTCTAATATCCAAAAAGCACTGTGTAGCACCCCCAAATCCGTCTGCATGATTGCCATAACATCAGGTTTTTGCACTTTTAAAGCAACTTTTTGACCTGTTTTTAGCGTTGCTTCATGCACTTGAGCAATGCTTGCAGATGCAATTGATATGGGGTTAATAGACTCAAAAATATCTTCTAAACATTGTCCATTTTGGCACAGTTCTTCTTCTAAAACCTGACGAATCTGTGAAAAAGCAATGGGTGGTGTTTTATCCAGACAGTCTGAAAATGCCAAAACATATTCTTTGGGAAATAACGATGGCGTACTGGCAATAAACTGTCCAAGTTTAATATAAGTAACCCCCATTTGCAAAAAGGCTTCTTTAAGCAGGTATGCATCAGGTTTTTCACCCTTAGCAACTCTAAGCGCACAAAGCCCTGCAACGCTCGTTGTTTTTTTGATTCGCCCTAATACATTTAATCCTGTTGTGAGTGTTTTTTTACCAAAATCAACGGGTAATTTAGACAGTATGGTTGGTTTCATATAGGCAACCTAATGTTAGATAATTTATTCAAATATTAAAATCACTTTATTAAAAAGATTGGCAAATAAGACAATTTGAATTTTTGCGAAATGTTATTTTTTTTAAAGATAAATTAAATCCTTGCCAAAGTAGTAATTGATTAGCAATTGGATTGTTGTTTCTGCCTAAAAAATCCAGTGCAATTTGAGCAGTCATCGCACCAATAATATGCACGGTACTTGCCAGGACGCCAGACACCGCGCAATTATTTTCATCAGACTTATCATGACCAAATAAACAGTTATAACAGCCTGTATCTTTAGTAAATAATGCAATTTGTCCAATTTCACCAATGGCAGAATTGGATAACAACGGAAGACTTAATTGTCGGCAAGCTTTATTTAACAAATCTCGAATTTTAAAATTATCTGTGCAATCAATTACCAAATCTGGATTGATTTTATTAAAAATAGAGTTGATATTATCATCCGATATTTTTATATGATGGTATTCAATATTGATCAAATGATTTTGCTGTTTTAATTTTTCATAAGCCTTCTTTGCTTTATATTGACCAATATCTTCTTGGGTAAATAATGATTGTCTTTGTAGGTTGCTTTCTTCAATAACATCAAAATCAATTAAACACAAATAACCAACGCCTGAACGTGTCAATATTTGAGATACAGGACAGCCCAAACCCCCAGCCCCAATTATTAACACACGCGAATTTTTTAAATTAATTTGAGCATCAATATCCCATTCATCCAGCAGGATTTGCCGAGAATATCTTAACAGTTCATCTTCTGAAAGTTCATCTTGTAATGATTTATTTTTTGACAATTGGTTATTCATAATAAATACCTTTGGTTATTCTGTCATTACCGCCATAATCTTTAATGGTATCGATATCACCAAATTCAAATTGACAAAAGATATCTTGAACCTGTTTTGTCTGATTAAACCCATGTTCTATTAATAAAATACCTTGGTTGTGTAAATAATTTTTAGCATGTTTGATAATGTGATAAATATCTGCCAAACCATCATCTTTGGCAACCAAGGCAGTGATTGGTTCAGCAACTAAATCATCCAAATGTTTATCATTAAGTGCAATATATGGTGGATTGGAAATAATAATATCAAATAAATCGGATATTTTATCAAACCAATCTGAATGAATAAAAACGCAGTTGTCAGCACTTAGATTTTTGGCATTTTTATTGGCAAGCTCTAGTGCATTAAGAGAAAAATCCACCGCTACCACTTGACTGTTTGGCAATTCTTTAGCAAGGGTAATTGCCAAACAGCCATTTCCTGTACCTAAATCCAAAATTTTAGGAGCAGTTACAGAATTTTTATTTACAAAATCAATGACGGCATCAATCATACATTCGCTGTCTGGTCGCGGAATTAATGTATGGCAATTGACTAAAAACTCTCGGCCCCAAAATGCCTGTTTACCTGTAATGTAAGCCAATGGGATTTTATTTTTTAATTTTTGAATTCCATCAATAAAACCTTGATATTGTTTATCTGTCAAAACATAATCTGGATTGGTAATTAAAAAAGTTTTATTCTTATCAATCACCCATAATAACAAATCTTCAATAATAAATTGAGGTATGGCATCAATGGATTTAAAAAAATCTTTTTTAATTTGACTAATACTTTTTGACGCATCGTATTTCATAATTTGCCTTTATGGTTTATTTATTTCAAGGGGGATTTTTTTACCTACGAGATAAACCAAGTATAAAACAGGAATGCCAATAATAAAAGTAATGGTAAAAAATACAGGATAACTGGTTGCATCCACAATTGCACCTGAATAGCCACCAAGCAATTTAGGCGATAACGTCATTAATGATGAAAATAAAGCATACTGTGTTGCGGTAAACTGAATGGATGTCAAAGCTGATAAAAAGGCGATAAATACCGAGCTTGCTAGACCTGCTGCCAAATTATCCGTTAAAACTGCCATATAAAGCATGTATTGATTTGGGGTATTAAATAACACAATAAATAATAGATTAGTTAAACAAGCCAACGCTGCACCCAATAACATTGCCCTAATAATTCCTATTTTTTGAGCAACCCAACCACCAATAAAACCACCGCCAATACTGGCAACAACACCCCACATTTTTACAGCACGCGCAATCTGTGTTTTATCAAAACCAATATCTTGATAAAAAATATTGGAAATATTTCCAGCCACAATATCTGAAATGCGATACAAACCAATTAAAGCTAAAAGCAGTCCTGCTTTTTTACCATAACGATAAAAAAAATCAGTAATTGGGGAGACCCAAGACTGCATTACAATGTCTTTAGGAGCAACATTTAAATCGATGAACAAATATCCAGAAATCACCATAGCCAAAGCACTGGTCATAAATTGAATACAACCAAATAAAAAAGACAGCCCAACACTTTTAACTTCAGGCAATAAAGAGCCCATTAAACGATAAATAAAAATAAATGTCAAAATCGATAAAATAAATACCAATAATAAACGCAACGAGTCTTTTGTATTATGGATTAAATTTTTCGCTTGAGAGATTGGCTCTTTTAAAGAAAGGGTTGTCATAATTGCAATCAGCATGACGCACGCCATTGCTAGATAGGTTTTTTGCCAAGCAAAATAATGATAATGCCCTTCTTTTGAGCCAAAATAATCTGCCAGATATAAAGCGCCTGCTCCTGATATGACCATGCCAAGACGATAACCACCAATATAACTTGCTGATAAAGCAGTTTGCCTTTGGCTGGGGGCGCATTCAATCCGATAAGCGTCAATTACAATGTCTTGAGTAGCGGCTGAAAATCCCAAAAGTACCGCTCCAAACGCCATAATAGTCAGATTTTTATCTTGCGGATTGGTCATTGCCATGATGATGATTGCGCTGATAATCAAGATTTGTGACAACAAAAGCCATGATTTACGTTTACCAAAACGATGCAGTATGGGAATTTTTAGAGTTTCAACCAAAGGCGACCAAATAAACTTAAAAGAATAACCTAATGCCGCCCAGCTAAACATTGTTACTGTGCTACGGTCAATACCCGCTTCTCGCAGCCACAATCCCAAACTGCTAAAAATTAATAAAATTGGCACGCCTGCCCCAAGCCCTAATAAAAACAGGGACAGTGCTTCACGATTGAGATAAGCTTGTTCAAAAGCTTGCCAAAAATTTTGTTTGGTTTGAGAATCTACTGAAGATGAATTTGACATGAAGAATAAATATTGCTTAAAAATTCTGCCATTTTAGACTATAAACAACCATATAAAAAGCGTTTAACGGAATATAAAGGGCAAGGCTTACTGATTTTCTAATAATTGTAACTAAATTTACACAAAAAATTTACCTAACCTTAACAATTGATTTTTTATCACTCATCAATAATCTTAACAATCCTAAAACAATTTCTAAACCAATCTTGATGTAATCTTATTCCAAAATTCAAGATTATTTTTCATTTTTGGCATTTTATTTTTAAATCAGTAATTTTATAATGAATCTATTGATTATTTTATGTTTGGATAAATAACATGGCAATTGACGTAATTATTAACCAAAAACACCTACAAATTCAATTAAAACAGCTTGAAACCGTTTGGCATACTGTGGTTAATGGCTACAATCTAAGTCAAGCAGCTGCACTGCTACACACCAGCCAGTCCAGTCTATCCAAACAAATCGCCGCTTTAGAAAATCAGCTCAAGGCGGACGTATTTACTCGACAAGGAAAGCGTTTGACAGGATTAACCGCCATTGGCAAATCACTACTGCCCCACATTGAAGCAATTTTTGCTGAAATTCGCACGATTGAAAATTTAAGTCTTGATTTTAATAACGCCAGTGAAGGCACGCTTACCGTTGCCACCACGCACACCCAGGCACGTTACGTTTTGC
>CAKAQU010000108.1 GCA_916720335.1 uncultured Moraxella sp.
ACCGATTGTATTCATTGACTTTATTATTAGTTTATTATTAAATTTACATTAAAATTATCGTATTGATAGTTGGTAAGGAATTTTTATGAATTTTGCAGAATATTTTAAGCATATTGATGCAGTTAGCATCACCTTATTTTGTATTTTAATTGCATTATCATTAGTTTCGTGGGTTGTGGCAATCGTCAGACTGATGAAATCATTGCAAATGACAAAAAATATCCATGCTGATTTGACTCAAAAAATTGGCAGCGCTAAAGCCAGTTACGCTATGTTGGCATTTAGTGAGCGTAAAACAGTAGTAGAGCAGCTTCTTTTAAAACACATTGCTAATTACCGTTTTGATTTGGAAAAGGGCGCACCTGTTTTGGGAACAACAGCGGCAATCGCTCCATTTATTGGGCTTTTTGGCACAGTTTGGGGAATTTTTCATGCTCTGCATTCCATCGGTCAAAGCGGACAGGCGGGGTTGGCACAAGTGGCAGGTCCAGTTGGTGAAGCCTTGATTATGACAGGGCTTGGTTTGGCAGTAGCCATTCCTGCAGTGGTATTTTTTAATATCATTAATCGCATCAATAAGCGAGCTATTTATCTGGCAAATGATGCCGCTCATCAAATTTTGGCTGATATTGCGCGCTAAGGGGTAAGTAATGGCTTTTGAATTAGGTGATAATGACGATGGCGGCATGAATGATGTCAATCTAATTCCATTGATTGATATTATGCTGGTTTTGATGATTATTTTTTTGGTAACGGCAACGGTGCTTAATCCAACCGTACCACTGGATTTGCCAAAAACATCCGCCAGTGTTAATGAAATGCCACCTGAAGTGGTTCAGGTTAGTATTGATGCAGAAGGTAAGATTTATTGGGATAAAACCGAACTAACGCTGGATGATTTATCCAAACGCTTTGCCCAGCAAGTTGCCGATGGTAAAGACCCCCAAGTCCATTTGCGTGCTGACAAAGAAGGTAGATACGATACAGTTGCCCAAGTTTTAGCAACAGCTAGTAGTGCCGGACTTACCAAAATTGCATTTGTAAATGATTAAATATCAGGAAATTAAAAAAGCGGTTCTAGCCGCTTTTATTTTTTTATAAGGCAACAATTATAATTTGATATTTGTCTTTTAATGTTTTATCATCACAAAAATCCATAAAATCCAATGCAGCATTTAAATTTTTCACAATCTTCTTATCATCATTTACCAATCATTGGCTATCATCATTCGCCGATGATGGATAAATTTGGAATTCCTCGTCAGCCAAATTTAGTTGCCCTCAAAAGCCATATTGAATTTGTTACTCCCTTTGACAATCCAGATGCTTTTTTAGGAATTGAGCAATACAGTCATTTGTGGGTATTGTGGCAGTTTCATCAAAATAAGTCGCAACCAACATTTCATCCTAAGGTACGTCCACCGCGTCTTGGCGGTAATGAAAAAATGGGCGTATTTGCAACTCGAAGTATGTACAGACCTTCAAATATTGGGTTATCAGTTGTTCAGCTGGATAAGTTGGAAATCAACCATCATAAAGCGGTTTTACATATCATTGGTGCTGATATGGTGGATAAAACACCCATTTTGGATATTAAACCTTATATTGCATTTGCTGACAATATTGCAAATGCCAATAGTGGATATATGCAAATCCCATCAATTAAGATCGTAACATTCCATCCAAAATTTAATCAAAAAATTCAAGATTTGATATTAAATCATCAAATAACTTATGATGATGTAAACATCATTGAACAATTGGTTGCTCAAGACCCGCGTCCTGCTTACCGTCAACATGAAGTGGATAATTGTTATTTTATGCGTTATAAAAATTTAGATATTGGATTTTTTATGAATCAACATCATGAAATGGTGATGGATGATATTAAGATGATTGATTTAAGTAAATAAGCAACAATTGGATATATTTTAAATTTAAAAATAACAAAGACATATCTGTTATAATGTTTACAAGCGTTTTTTTAAATCGTCTTTCTATAATAGCTATTATGAATAAATTTTGCTATGATATATTCTTTTACTCATAGCTAATCTTGACAATGAAATCACAAAAATATTTAATTGCCCCTTCCATTTTGTCAGCAAATTTCGCCCATTTAGGAGATGATGTTAAAGCCGTCCTTCAAGCTGGTGCTGATGTTATACATTTTGACGTGATGGACAATCATTATGTGCCAAACTTGAGTTTTGGTGCGATGGTGTGTAAGGCGTTAAAAGATGATGGAGTTACTGCTCCTATTGATGTGCATCTGATGGTATCGCCTGTTGATGGTATGATTGAGCAGTTTTTGGCATCAGGTGCTGATATCATCACGTTTCATCCTGAAGCAACGCAACACATTGACCGCAGCTTGCAGTTGATTAAAGATGGTGGAGCAAAATGTGGGTTGGTATTTAATCCAGCAACGCCACTGCACTACTTGGATTATACCATTGATAAAATTGACCAGATTCTTTTAATGAGTGTCAATCCAGGGTTTGGCGGTCAAAAGTTTATTGAAGCTACTTTGGATAAAATTGCTGCTGTTCGTAAACGTATTGACGATAGCGGTCGCGATATTTATCTAGAAGTAGATGGTGGGGTTAATGTTGATAACATTAAACGCATTGCTAAGGCGGGTGCAGATATGTTTGTGGCTGGCTCAGCAATTTTTAATCAGCCTAATTATAATGTGGTCATTGATAAAATGCGCGCTGAATTAGCGAGTTTGTCAAACTAATAATTTTTGGATTCATTGATTAATAGAAGACCATTTTACTATAAATTTGCAGTTGATTGACTTATGACGCAAAACATTCATTCCTCAAACTCACTAGAAACTGCTGAGATAAAACCTAAACCTATTTCGTTGTGGGTAACGTTTGGGTTTTTTGCCTTTGCCTTATTTTTGGGGTCTTTGGGTTATTTTTTTCGCTGGCTTGCTGGTGATACATGGGCGCAAATTTTGCCACACGCTGCCGCTGTTTTATCGTTCTTTTTGATTGGAGTACCAGTTTTGACGTGTATAACGGCTTGGCTTATGAATAAATATTCCAAAACAAACATTCATATGCAAAATGCTTGCACATTAGGATTGTTGTTATCTTGTGTGATGATTTTGACCATCATGGGGCAATACAGTTAAAAAATCATTAAAGAATTTATAATGTTTAAACAAGACCTCAATCACGCTATTAAGTAAAAATATCATGAAAATCAGTAATATAATTCCAGATAGTTGGGTGCCAAAAGACCTGCCCAAATCGCTTGCTTTTACTTTGATTGTAGTCGTTATGTTGCTTGGTTTGTCAGGATATCGTTATGGTGGCGGTGACTATTTGCAAAGTTTTTATCATGTGGCAGAAAACTGGGTGCTGTATTTGATACTGTTTCCAGCACTGACTGCACTGGTTAGCATGCCCATTAAATATCGCGATGATGGTTTTGATGTAAAAATGGCTTATTATTTAGGTATGTTTGTGGGGCTTTTATTTATGCTTGCCAAACTTCGCTATTGGCGCTGATTGAAAATTAAGGAAAAATCCTTATTATTATAAATTCCATTGTATATCAAATCATAGGATTATTTATGCCAAACCAATTACATGATACCATGAAGCGAGTTTATGAAGCGCTTGATATTTCTGAGCAAAAACTAGCAGAATCTTTGGGTTTAAAATTATCTACAATTATTAATTGGCAAAAAAATGGTATTTCCAAAATTGGCATTAACAAACTAAACCAGACATTTGGACTAGATACGCAGTGGATTTTAACAGGTCAAGGCGAGCCTTTTATTAAAAAATTAACCAAAAAATCAAAACTTAAGTCAGCCAGCGCACCTGGCAAGAAACCAAAACTAACCGCAAAAGAGGCTTATCTAGAATTTTTGCAACGCGATGACGGTATGCTTGTACTGCAAGAAGTTGGCGACAAAGAACCTTTGGTAACCATTTGTTTTGCTGATAAAATTAAAGAAATGCTTGGACAAGAAAATCTTCAAATGATAGGGCAACATATGATTCAGGCGGCAATTGCGACATTTATGCAAAAACAAATGAATCAATATCATGCTCATGTGTTTGATGAAAAACCAAAGCGATTTAGTTGAATTTGGCCAATTTAATAGTTTGCCAATATATAAAATTTAATAAAGAAAATTAGGTTTGATATGAACACCCCAAAAGTCCAAATCACCCATCCAAAATCCACCGTCAAAGCAAAAAAAGCACTCATCTGGATAGACTTGGAAATGACAGGTCTAGATACAGTCCGTGATGAAATTATTGAAATTGCAACCATTGTTACGGATGATGATTTAAATATTTTAGCAGAAGGACCTGTATTGGCAATCAAAGTGGCTGATACTGTGCTAAACAACATGGATGATTGGAATAAAAATCAGCATGGTCAATCAGGATTGATTGATAGAGTGCGCCGTAGCACTGTTACATTAGCGGATGCCCAAACAGCAACGTTAGAATTTTTGGCAAAATGGGTGGATAAAGGCGTATCGCCAATGTGCGGTAACTCAATTTGTCAAGATAGACGTTTTTTAGCGCGACAAATGCCTGATTTAGAAGCCTATTTTCATTATCGCAATTTGGATGTGTCAAGTGTAAAAGAATTATGTTATCGCTGGCGACCTGATGTGGCAAATAGTTATCAAAAAGGCGGTACCCATTTAGCTTTGGATGATGTTCGTGATTCCATTCGCGAACTGCGTCATTATCGCGAGCATTTTTTCAAATTATTAGATTGATTGTAAGTTTAAAATTAATAGTTACATGCATTTTTGCTAAAAATAACCATGATTAAGAAAATTATTGCTTTTTTACTGATGGGGATTGCGTGTTTTTTTGCTATCCAAAATTATCAACATCCCCAATTAAAATTTAATCATGGTTTGGATAGACTGACGCATCCTTTTGATACTAGGGTTCGTTATCGTATTGGTCAGGTGGATAATCGTTTTGGTTTAACTGAAACTCAAGTCATTGATTTGAGTGAAAAGGCAGCAAATATTTGGCGTGATGGTACAGGTAAAGAATGGTTTGTTTATGATAAAGATGCACGATTAACCATTAATTTTATTTATGATGAACGTCAGGCAGAAAGTGATGCTCGCCGTGATACCAAGTTTGCGATTGATGGCATGGTTATGTCGCACCAAAAACAATCTGCAAAAATAGATTCTGATAAGCGGTCTTTAGATATTGAATTTAATGCGATTCAAAATCAAGTTAATCACTGGCAAAGCAGTTATAATGAATTAGTAAGCCATATTAACAGCACTCAGGACCCAACCATTCGTCAAAATTTATTAAATGAACACCAAGCTATGTTGGCTCAAAAGCAGGTTTTGGATAGTAAGGTTTTGGCGTATAATCAAAAAAGAGCATCATTTAATCAATTTGTGGATGAATTTAATCAACACACTCAAACCATTAACACCGCCATCAATAATGCTAATCGCCGTTTTG
>CAKAQU010000109.1 GCA_916720335.1 uncultured Moraxella sp.
AACAAGATAAAGACAACGACCCTGATTTATGGGATAGATTAACAGCTTTAACAGATACCATTAAAAATTCAGAATTGACAGATTTACCCGCTGATGAAATTTTGTACCGTCTTTATCACGAAGAAGATGTCGTCTTGCCTGATTGCACCCCAATTCATTTTGCTTGTACTTGTTCCAAAGAAAAAAGCATGGGTGCAATTGTGCAGCTTGGTTACAACCAAGCGATGCAAATGCTGGATGTACAACATGGCGATTTGGTTCTAGATTGTGGTTTTTGTGGTAAGGAATATCATTTTGATGGCACGGCAATTAAGGCAATTTTTGGTGATAATTTCTAGATAAATTGCAATTTGTTAGAATCAACATGATTGATGATGTTAAAAAATAATCAAGGCAGCGAAAGCTGCTTTTATATCGTTGGTTGTGTTGTTTTTTAAGGGTTGCAGTGTTATACTTTTTGGCATTTTTACAAACAAATTCCTAAAAGCGCAAGGCTGATTATGCTGTTGATGATTGATAATTATTGTAGTTTTACATATAACATCGCCCAATACTTTGGTGAATTAAAACAGGATGTAGTGGTTTGGCGAAACGATGAAAAAACACTGGATGATGTGATTGCACTAAGTCCAAGAGCTATTATTTTAGGACCTGGTCCATGCACGCCCAGTGAAGCTAAAATTACTCTGGATATTTTGCAAAATTTAAGTGGCAAAATTCCTATTTTGGGTGTGTGTTTAGGTCATCAAGCCATTGGTCAAGTGTTTGGCGGGCAAGTGGTGCGAGCTGGTGAGGTAATGCATGGAAAATTATCGGCGGTTTTTCATACACAAAAGGGCGTCTTTAAAAATCTGCCCAGTCCGTTTGATGTTGTGCGATATCATTCTTTGGTTATTGATAAAGCAACCTTACCTGATATGTTAGAAATTACCGCATGGACAACTAATGCCGATGGCACGATGGAGGAGATTATGGGAGTGCGTCATAAAACCTTGATGGTTGAAGGCGTGCAATTTCATCCCGAATCTATTTTAAGCGAGTGCGGTTACCAACTGTTTAATAATTTTTTGCGTGAATATGGTTTGAGTGTACTTGATGATAATCAGTTGCCAACTGTTGGCTGATTGATTTATTATAAATAGTGAATAAGGATTTTTTTATGATTTCAGATATTATTAATAAAATCAATCAATTAACTGATGAATGTATCCAAAATCGTCTTGTTGATTTTTTAGCAAAACTGACTCAAAACACACATTTAACACCCCAGGAAACCCAAACATTGTTTGTCATCATTATGCTTGGTAGATGTCCAGATATTTTACTATCAGCGATTATTACTGCATGGCGTATCAAAGGCGAAACGACAGATGAGATTGCTTCTGCTGCATTGGTTATGCGACATTTTGCTAAATCAGTTGTTGTGCAAGGTGAGCATTTGGTGGATATTGTCGGAACGGGCGGCGATGGGGCAAATTTATTTAACGTTTCTAGTGCAGCTTCTTTTGTGGCGGCACAAGCAGGTGCAAACGTTGCTAAACACGGTAGCACGGGTGTGTCTAGTAAGTCGGGAGCTTCGGACTTATTAGCAGCTTTGGGGGTAAATTTGCAGTTATCTGCGGATGAGCTTGTACAAACATTAGACAGTCAGAACCTGTGCTTTTTATTTGCACCTAACCATCATCCAGCGATGAAACACGCTAAAATAGTGCGTGCTATGTTAAAAATGCGAACTATTTTTAATATTTTAGGTCCATTAAGTAATCCTGCGAATGTACCTAATACAGTACTTGGGGTATTTGAAGGTTCGCTTTGTGAGCATTTGGCAACCGTGATGGGCAGCCTAGGTAGTCGTCATGTATGGGTAGTACATTCTGATGATGGGCTTGATGAAATCAGTTTGGCAGCCAATACCACAGTGGCAGAATATAAAGATGGTAAGGTGAGCACATTTGTGTTGAATCCTGAAGATTTTGGCGTACAAAAACGCGATTTATCAGGTTTGTCAGTGGCATCGGCTGAAGAAAGTTTGAAGATGATAACCCAAGCATTGTCAGGCGAAAATTGCAATGATGTGATTTTAAAAGCTCAAGATATGGTTGCATTAAATGCAGCTGCTGCCTTGTATGTATCTGGTGTGGTTGATAATTATCAAGCAGGCGTGGATTTGGCGAAACAAACCATTGTAAGTGGTAAAGTCCAACAAAAAATGCAGGACTTTGCTCGATTTACCCAAACTTTCCATCAACGATGATTATTGATTTGAAAAACCATATAATTTAAAAAACGATAGATGAAACAATTATGAGTACACCCAGTATTTTACAAAAAATCATCCAAACCAAGCATGAAGAAATAACCCGTGCCAAACGGTTGGTTTCTTTAAAAGAGCTGCAAGAAAGAGCTGTTCATCACAAACCTAGAGGTTTTGCCAAGGCTCTAAAGGCAGTTGATATCCATAACGGCAATATTGGTGTAATTAGTGAAATTAAAAAAGCATCTCCTTCTAAAGGTGAAATTTGTACAGATTTTGACCCTGTAAAAATCGCCAAAGGTTATGAGCAGGCGGGGGCAACTTGTTTGTCAGTGCTGACAGATAGGCAGTATTTTTTAGGTGGTGTGGATTATTTGGTTGAGGCTCGAGAGTCTGTCAAATTGCCTGTTTTACGTAAAGATTTTATGGTTGATGAATACCAGATTGTTGAATCAGCACTGATTGGAGCGGACTGTATTTTATTAATTATAGCTTGTTTGGATGATGAGACGCTAGTTCATTTGCATCAAACGGCTTTATCGTATGGTATGGATGTTTTAATTGAAATTCATGATGAGCATGAACTGACGCGAGCATTAAACTTACCAAAATCTTGCCATAATATTTACGGCATCAACAATCGCAATTTAAATACCTTTGATGTTGATTTGCAGACCAGTATTGGTCTTTCTAAATTGTTACGTAATCATTTGGGAGATGATGCAATTATCGTTAGTGAAAGTGGCATTCATGGAGTAAATGATGTGCATTTAATGCAATCACACAACATTCACCATTTTTTAATTGGTGAACAGTTTATGAAAACACAGAATGCAGGGCAAGCGTTGGCTAAATTATTGTCTGAAATTTAATAGACTAAAAAATTACCACGCCTAATGAAAAATAACAATTCACCCACCAAGTGAGTAGAACCACGTTTTTTAATTCTTGCCCAATCTTTTGAGGGTTTTGAGCTTTTGATAGTGCTTTTAAATGTTTAAATAATTGGGGTAGGGTAAAACATATTAAAAGCCCGCCCCATAATTGGGTTAGACAAATAAATAAACCATACGATAAGATTGCAGCGAACAAAAATCCCATGTGCAGCATTTTGGCTTTTTTTAATCCCAAAAGATTAGCAAGGGTGATTTTTCCTGCTTTTTTATCGCCATCTATATCTCTAATATTATTGATGTGTAAAACGGTAGCACATAACAAACCCAATCCACAGGCAGGAAATAGTATCAACACATTGCATGTTTTTGTTTGCAAATAAAAACCGCCAACAACTGCTAAAATCCCAAAAAATAAAAATACCGCAACTTCACCCAGCGCCATATAGCCATAAGCATATCTTCCAATGGTATAGGTGATTGCTGCTACTAAGGATAATGTGCCAAGCCCTAAAAATAACAACCACTGTTTTATCGTGAAAAGACTGGCAAACAATAGACAGCTCCCACTTATCAAAGATAATAGCAGTGTTAAAACGAACATGATTTTTAGTGTAGCTCTTGAGATTTTTCCTTGCTGAATTAATCGGTTAGGTGCATTTTTATCGCGGTAAAGGTCTGCGCCTTTTATCATATCACCATAATCATTGGCAAGATTGGATAAAATTTGTAAAAAAATCGCTGTTGATAATAATAAAAAGCCAATTACAAAAGAAAAATACCCACCCAAAGCGTAGGACAATGCATTTGCGCAAATGACACCACTGACTGCTAAGGGAAGGGTATGAGGACGAATGAGTCGGATGAGTAAAATAAATTGATTCGATTTATCCAAAATTAACTTTTGCTTTTAGTGCAATCTAATAATACCTTATTGTCTAAAGTGGTTACTTTAGCAGTATTATCACCAATCACTAACACCATACCTTTATCTTCACCAGCAATGCTATCATCAGATGTGAAGCGTCCTTGGCTTTGTACATCCTCACTTAAATCATAAGTAATGTTGTCTTTAGTTAAATGAGCTTCTTTTTCGCCTTCGTGGTTATGAACAACAATCTGCACACTGTCTTTGCCACATTCGTATTTATCACCAGCATCCATATGTTCGTGGTTATGCCCTTCATGGTCATGGTCATGATGATCATGATCCGTATTGGGTGCAGTCTGAGCAGGCGGTGGGTTATTGCTTGCTGTTTCTGCGGGTTTGGTAGGTTGTTCATTGGTTGGGTCGGGCTGGTCAGCTTTTGGAGCTTCTTGTTTATTACAGGCTGTTAAACCTAAAACTGCCATCAAAGCCATCATAGGAAGAGTAATTTTTTTCATAACGTTCCTTTATTTATTAGCAATATAAAGGTAATATTGTAACATAACTATTATTTCTTATCTATAAAAGTTGCTATAAATTTATCTAAAAACCATCTAAAATTTAAATTAGTGTAAAAAATATCCAATTTACCTCCAAAAAATCAGATAAGCTTATCATTTTGTGTAAATTTAGAAAAATGCATCTATCATATACTCAAACAAAGATTGAAGTATAGATAGGAGAAAACCATGGGTTTGATTTTTGATGATATGAAACGTTTGGTCAAAGATATTATTGATCCTGATAACTTTCATAAAGAATTTTATGAAACACTTGATGACGATGAATTATTTCAACATTTAAAAGAGTGTGATATTGGCATGATTGGTGAAAAACTTGCCATCAAACGTGAATTAAAAAAACGTGGTTATAACGTGTAACAAAGAATTTGGAGTAAATTATGGCAATTCCAGTATTATTATGGGGAGCGGCAGCAGCATTAGGGGCAACTGGCGTGGTTAAAGGGCTTGAAGCGATTGGCAATCAGTCAAAAGCACAAGATATCGGTGAGCGTGCTGAACGTCTTTATAAAAGAAAAAGAAGACAACTTGATGAAGTGCGCGATGAAACTAATGACGAATTAGAAGCGCTTGGGCGTTTAAAGATGGAGATTGGTGCAAATCAAATTGCTCATGTTGTTTCGGTGCTAAACCAAAGCAAAAAAACCAAAAGCTATTTAAAAGATTTTCAAAGTGTGATTGATGTTGATGACCTCAAAGAAATGGAGGTTATGACGCAGCAATCGCTAGAATTAGAATCAGGACTGTTGCAAGGAACAATTACAGGCGCATTGGTAGGATTTGGCGTTTATGGTACGATACCACTGGTGG
>CAKAQU010000110.1 GCA_916720335.1 uncultured Moraxella sp.
ATAAAAATTTTAGAAGGGATGATATTTTGAAAATGGTTTAAATGGCAATATCACATCAGCATTTTGGGCTCGATGGCGCAAATAGTGGTCAAGCAAAACAATTGCAAGCATTGCTTCAGCAATGGGTGTTGCGCGTACGCCTACACAAGGGTCATGACGACCTTTGGTAATAACCTCTGTAGTATTACCTAAAATATTCACTGTTTTGCCAGTAGTAGTAATGCTTGGAGTAGGTTTTAAAGCAATGGCAACTTTGATGGTTTGACCACTAGAAATTCCGCCTAAAATCCCGCCTGCATGATTGGATAAAAACCCATCAGCGGTTAATTCATCACGACTTGTATGTCCAAATTGTTCGGCTACCAAAAAACCATCACCAATTTCTACAGCCTTGACTGCATTGATACTCATCATTGCATGCGCAATATCAGCATCAAGTTTATCAAATACAGGTTCACCTAAACCGACAGGAACATTTTCAGCAAAAATTTCAAGTCGAGCACCGCAACTTGTACCTTGTTCACGCAAAGAAGTAATTAATTGTTCAAATCGTACAACCGCATCTTTATCTCCACAAAAAAATGGGTTTTTTGATACTTCTGCCCAATCCAATTTTTCAACTTTTTCAGTGCCAATCTGGGTTACATGACCGCGGATAACAATCCCCAAATGTTCTGATAAATACTTTTTAGCAATGGCTCCAGCCGCCACACGCATTGCCGTCTCTCTTGCAGAAGCTCGACCACCACCACGATAATCACGAAACCCGTATTTCATGGTATAAGTATAATCAGCGTGATTGGGGCGAAACAGCTCAGCAATATTACCATAATCTTTTGATTTTTGGTCAGTGTTGCGGATAAGTAGACCAATTGACGTGCCCGTTGTTTTGCCCTCAAATACCCCAGAAATAATTTCAACCCTATCTGCTTCTTTTCTTTGTGTCGTAAATTTGGATGTGCCGGGTTTTCGTCTATCAAGCTCTATTTGCAAATCTTTCTCACACAGCGATAGATTTGGTGGCACACCATCGACAATCGCCATCAATCCAACGCCATGCGATTCGCCACATGTTGTTACTTTAAAGACCTGACCAATACTATTACCTGACATGATTACTCCAAGTTTACTTTATCATCTATTTTATGTTTTGATTTAGTTTGTAATTATGATAATCCTTTTACCTGCTCAACTTGACGCGCAAACTCTTCACGGTACTCCAAAAGCTCTGTGCAAGTCATTGCAAATACACCACTACCACCCTTTTCAAAAGTTAACCAATCAAATTGAATTTCTGGATAGGCTTGACGTAATGCCCACTCACTATCTCCAACTTCACACACCAAAAGTCCATCAGCCGTTAAGTAGTCTGAAGCGTAATATAAAATTTGATGTACCAAATCCAAACCGTCTTGTCCTGCCGCTAAAGCATGTTCGGGTTCATGCAAAAACTCTGGTGGCAGCTCTGCCATTACCGCAGCATCCACATAAGGTGGATTGGTTACAATCAGCTCATACTGATTTTCTGGGGGTAATTTAGAAAATAAATCACTTTGCAACAGATTAACCTGATGGGCTAAATCATGATGCTCAACATTTATACAAGCAACCTCCAAGGCATCTTTGTCAATATCCACAGCATCCACGTTAGCATCAGGAAAAGCTGTCGCCAAAGCAATAGCAATACAGCCTGAACCTGTGCATAAATCCAAAATTCGCTCAGGAGCTGACAACTGCATTTCTGGCAATCCATGTCCAAAAAATTCACTTTTTTTACTGTCATCCACATCAAAATATGGATAAAATTTTTGATTAATCAATTCAGCAATTGGAGAACGAGGAATGAGTACGCGCTCATCTACATAAAATGGTAAATCGCAAAAATACGCTAAATTTATTAGATAACTTAATGGCTTTCTTTGGATAATACGTTCTGATAGTAATGTTAATACTGCTTGTTTTTCATTCTCTATCAACCGACAATCTAAAATTTCTGAATCAGCTGACCATTGAAGCGATAGTGAATGCAAGACAATTGCCGCTGCTTCTGCAAACTCATCAGTCGTTCCTTGGGCAACTACCACATCATATTGACGCAGCTTACTCACCACAAAACGAATAAAATCACGAATGGTCAATAATTGTTCTTGAGCTTGAGCTAATTCGGCGTATAAATCGGTAATATCTTCTTTTGTTAAAGACTCTTCTTCTGAAATATATTCAAAATGTGCATTGTTATCATCTAGTAAATCAGGAATGCTTGACATAAAAACTCTAAAATAATTACATAAATAAGCCAAGCATTATAAATAAAATTCATTTATTTTGCTATGAAAAAAATTGATGTTTTTACATTGACTTTTTGGTTTGGTTTTTGAATTAAAAATTGTTAGAATACTTTATTTAACTTAAGCAAATAAACCATGACCAATTTTACTCAAAAACTACCCTATTGCCTGCCAAATAACATGACCGCAGAAGAATTTTTAAACGATTATTGGCAAAAAAAACCACTTCTTATCAAAAATGGCTTACCCGCTTTAGCCAATATGTTTGAACCCACCGATGTGCTAGATTTAGCGCTTGAAGATGGTGTATCAGCCAGACTTATTAGCCAAAATGACGGTAATCCTGACAAATGGTCGCTCAAAAATTCCCCTTTGAATGAAACTGACTTACAAAACACCCCAAAACTTTGGACGGTTTTAGTACAAAATTTAGAACAATGGTCACCAGAACTTGGTGAGCTTTGGCAGGCATTTGATTTTATTCCAAGATGGCAACAGGATGATATTATGGTTTCTGTCGCTCCAAAAGGTGGCTCTGTGGGCAAACATTACGATGAGTATGATGTTTTTTTGGCACAAGGATATGGCAAAAGACGCTGGCAGCTGGGCAAAATGTGCAGTCTTGATACGCCTTTTGTAGAAAATCAACCCATTCGCTTGCTAGATGATATGGGTGAGCTTATTTTTGATGAAGTGCTAGAAGCTGGTGATGTACTGTATGTACCACCAAGATTATCCCACTATGGCGTAGCAGACGATGAATGTCTAACTTTTTCCTTTGGATTTCGTCGCCCCAGTATGGTACAAATTTTAGATGAAGTTGCTGACATCGCCACTCATCACACAGAATTATTTTCACCAATTGTCTTACCACAAACTAAACAAAATAGCCCTTATGAACTTAGCCAAGAAAGTCTAAGTGCCATTAAAAATAATCTCATAGACACACTAAATTCTGATGCAGGCAATGATATTATTAAAACTGCACTTGCTGAGCTGATCAGCCGTCGTCAATATGAGCTTTTAGCTTTTGAAGATGAACTTGATGCCACAACATTAAAAAACCGTTTAGCAAATGGCGAGTGTTTAGCCATTAATCCTGCTAGCCGATTTGTATTTGTTGATGGTACTTGGTATATTAATGGTAATGATATTTGTTTTAATACTGACGAATTTTTAATATTTGAAAAACTGATTCGAGGTGATGTATTAACTTTATCAGATATTGCCACTGATTTATTGCCTGCTGTAGCCGATTGGTTAAATAACAACTGGTTAATTTTATACTAGCTAATTTATATGGATAGTAATATCACAAAGGTCTGTTTTTTCAGACCTTTTCTTAATTTGATTGTTTATTTTATTTTTATTTCGTATTATTCGTTCACAATTTAGAAAAACTATTTAAAAAAATCCTAAAAATTTCGTTGTTTAGCAAAATTTTACCTAAGCAATTCATGTTAAAATAACCTGAATTTTATCAAGGATACAAAAATGCATTTAAAAAATACACAAAAACCGTCAAATTTATCTAAAAATGAACATTTTTGCACTCAACAAGGATTTAGCGGCTTAAAAATTTTATCTTTATTGATTGCAATCATTTTAGGTGGTACACTGGTTTGGGTAGCTCTTGATCCAGACTCCAATGGTAAAGCCCTACAAAGTCAATTACCAAGTCAACTTCAATTAAGCCAGCCTGAGCCTGCTGCCCCTGAAGAACCCAAGCCGGCTGCTCAAAAAGTAGAAGCTCCAGAACAAGTATGGCAACCAACATTGGCTGATACCAACAAAACCAACCCTGATAAACCAGCGCCTATCACTTCTTATCATGATGCGGTTAGCAAAGCAGCTCAATCTGTGGTTAATATTTATACTACAAAAAAAGTTGAAAACCCTTATGCGGATGACCCAGTTTTTCAACAGTTTTTTGAATATTATGGACAAGGTCAAGAGCAAAGTGAAGGAGCAGTTAGTTTGGGCTCAGGTGTTATTGTCTCAGCTGATGGTTACATCGTGACTAATGCCCATGTTATTGAAAAAGCCGATGAAATTACCGTTGCATTAAATGATGGCAGAAAGACGCTTGCTAAAATTGTTGGTAGCGACCCTGACAGCGATTTAGCGGTAATCAAGGTGGATTTAGAGGGACTCACACCTCTTGCGTTCCGCCGTGACTCAATTTTAGTAGGTGATGTAGCTTTGGCTATTGGTAATCCATTTGGAGTTGGTCAAACGGTAACACAAGGGATTATTTCAGCCACTGGACGAGCAGGTCTTGGTGTAAGTAGCTTTGAAGATTTTATTCAAACCGATGCTGCTATTAATCCAGGTAATTCTGGTGGTGCCTTAGTTGATGCGAATGGTGCTTTGATTGGTATTAATACTGTCATCTATTCACGTTCTGGCGGCAGTATGGGCATTGGTTTTGCGATTCCAACCAATATTGTTGAGCAGGTGATGGATGGACTGATTAAAAATGGCAAAGTCAGTCGTGGCTGGTTAGGCATTGAAATTGCCCCAGTCAATAAAAGCCCTACTGATTTATCCAATGACACAGGGGTAACCATTGCTAATGTTTTATCAGGTGGTCCTGCTGATACCGCAGGATTAAAAGCTGGTGATGTGGTGTTATCCATCAACAACCAGCCTGTTAAAGACGCTAACGCTCTAATAGGCACAGTTGCGCGCACCACCCCAAATAGTGAACTAAGTTTGGTTGTTAATCGCAATGGTCAAAAGCAAAATCTATCTGTTACTGTAGGTGAACGTCCAAGCGCCCAACAAGCCAAAACTCCCCAAAACCGCCAACTAACCCCTGAAGAAGCTGAAAGAATCCAAAAATTACTTCAGGAGCTGGGCAGAATGCAGCGCTAATTATTTGTTAATGATTTTATCAAATCATTTTATTGGATGGTGTTATTAACAGTTTGTTCGGTCATCATTTTAACCGATAAAATGTGTTTACATAATCCACGTTTTGTTTGATGCTTGGCAAACCACTGGCAAGTGCATTGTGGTTTGCCATGTTTGATTAAAACTGTGTGTGTAACATCGGTACCAGTAACACGAGCTTCTAGTTCTGTTGGTGTGTTTTTAATC
>CAKAQU010000111.1 GCA_916720335.1 uncultured Moraxella sp.
GAACAGGCACATACAGATGAATTATGGTTGGTTGAACATCAGGATGTTTATACCCTAGGGCAGGCAGGTAAAGAAGAACACATTTTGTATCAAACCAGTACCCCAATTATTAAAACCGACCGTGGTGGTCAGGTTACTTGGCATGGAGTTGGGCAGCTTGTAGTGTATTGGCTTGTGGATTTGCGCGCAAGGGGCTTAGGTGTGCGTGATTTGGTCAGCCATGCCGAACAAGCAATTGAAGATATTGTTGGGGAGTATCTGCCAGAAACTCTATATGCAAAAGCTCGCCGTGATGCGCCGGGGGTGTATATTTACAATCATAACCATGAAATGTTGGGAAAAATTGCGTCTTTAGGATTTAAAATCAAGCAAGGTTTTAGTTATCATGGTATTGCGATTAATTTGATTAATGATTTAACCGCGTTTAACGCAATCAATCCTTGTGGGTATGCAGGCATGCAGATGGTTAAATTGGCTAATTTTGGTAAGTTTACAAAAAAAGATATAGAGGCGTTTACTCAAAAATTTATTATCAATGTCCATCAACGATTAAATCAAAACATTGCACTTAGAAGCATTTGATATTACAATGCATACGCTAAATATTTTTAGATTTTTTAATGGTTTTCTATTTTGGAGCTAATATGGTTGATTTTAATAAAATTTTAGACGCAGGCGACGTCGATGCAGGCGAGATTAACGTGGTGGTTGAGATTCCAACAGGTTCAAATCATAAAATTGAGTGGAATCGTAAACTGGCGTGTTTTGAGCTTGACCGCGTTGAACCAGCAATTTTTGCCAAGCCTTGCAATTACGGCTTTATTCCTCAAACCCTAGACGAAGATGGCGATGAGCTTGATGCACTCATTATTACTGAACAACCTTTGACCACAGGCATTTTTTTAAAAGCCAAAGTGATTGGCGTGATGAAGTTTGTTGATGATGGTGAAGTAGATGATAAGATTATTGTTGTGCCTGCAGATGACCGCAACAATGGGAATGCTTATCAAACTTTAGAAGATTTGCCTGCCCAGCTGATTAAACAGTTGGAATTTCATTTTAATCACTATAAAGATTTGAAAAAAGCAGGCACAACCGTTGTGCAAGGATTTTTTGGAATTGATGAAGCTAAAAAAGTCATCAAAGACAGTCAAAAACGTTGGTCAGAATAATTTTTGTTAAGTTTAGTTTGACAAATCAAACCTTAGTTAAGTTTTTATTTAGCTAAGGTTTTTGTGTTTAAGGTTTTACGTTTTTGTTTAATCATTTTTAAACGCAATAAACGCTCTGATTTATCATACCAAAACCCCAGACGCTGATAACTTAATACTGAAATTAATAAGATAACAATTGGCAATAACATTGATAAGTAGCCAATTTTGGCATACAGCCATACCGCAATAAATCCTCCGCCAAAAAATCCCCACCATAAAGCACTGTGTAGAATAATTTTGTTTTTATCTATTTTTCGTCCAACAATCCATCTACCAACGCTTGCTCCTAAATCCGATGTAACTCCTGTTAGATGTGTGGTGCGAATAACGGTGCCGTTATAAGTGGCAACCATAGAATTTTGTAGTCCACACGCCATGGCAATCATCATTTGCCCAAAATCATTTTTTTGTAAATACAAAAATAAACTAAGACACAACAAAATCAATTCCAAAGCCATTGCATAACCATAATGACGATGGATATTTAGCTCGCTTCCCCCAATAATCATACCACCTAATACAGAGCCTACCCAAAAAGAAAAAATAGACAAAAGAAACAGCTGTAGATTTTGAATATCGCCATGAAAAAAAGATACGGCTACTTGACTGACATTGCCCGTCACGTGTGAAGCTGAAACGTGGGTAAAACCCATTAAGGCGGTAGTGTTTAAAATCCCTGCACAAAATGCCAAAACAACCGCCCCAATTAACACCCAAGTTGGAATTTTATCCTGCATTGATGATACCAAGGTTAATTTTACAAGTCATTTGCATTTATATCCATACATCATAGGTAAGTGTAAATTTGTATGTAAAAACCATTTTTGTTTGAAACAAGTAATTTTAGTGTTTTTAGCCACAAAATAAAAGCATAAGCCAATTAGGTTTATGCTTTTAATTTGCAACAATTTTTAACAATAACTGTTAAAATAAAATATATTTTTAGCGGCAGGTTTATTCATCACCATCTGTCATTGCCATGATTTGTTCGCTGATGGCAACGGTGTTAAAGCCTGCATCCACAAATAAAATTTCGCCTGTGATGCCACTTGCCCAAGGTGAAAGTAAAAACAGTGCTGCATTACCAACTTCTTCTTGATTAACATTGCGTTGTAGTGGAGCAATTTTTTCGCTGACATCAAGCATTTTACGAAGAGACTTAATGCCACTTGCTGCCAATGTACGAATGGGTCCTGCGCTGATGGCATTGACGCGAATGCCTTGTCCACCTAAAGAACTTGCCAAATAACGCACAGACGCTTCAAGACTTGCTTTTGCCATACCCATAACATTGTAGTTGGGAAGTACTGAGATGCTGCCTTCATATGTAAGGGTAAGTAATGAGCCTTGTCGAGCTGCCAGCAGTTCTCTACCTGCTTTGGCAAGGGCTACAAAGCTATAAGCACTGATATCGTGAGCGATGCTTGAACCTTCACGGGTAGTTGCAGTTGTAAAGTCGCCATCTAATTGGTCGGCAGGAGCAAAACCAATGGCATGAACAATGCCGTTAATGCCTTTATCCTCACCTTGCCCCCAAAGCTGATTAATTTGGTTAAAGCATGCATTAATAGAGTCATCTGATGCAACATCGCATTCAAAAACAGCAACCGCTCCAAAGGTTTCAGCTGCCATTTCCACACGTTTTTTGATTTTATCATTGGGGTAAGTCAAAATCAGTTCTGCCCCTTCTCGGTGTAAACTTTCGGCGATTGCCCAAGCGATGGATAATTTACTGGCGATGCCTGTAACAACAAAACGCTGATTTTTTAATAACATAATAAAATTCCAATTTTATAAAAAAGCCTACCAATTATAACATGATTTAACTCATGGTTAATGAAAAAAATTGAATATATGTAAACTATTTAAAAACTTATTAATTTTACCTTGATAAAATTGCAAATTACGTTATCCTATAGCATTTAAAAATTAACCGTTAATAGTGCAAATTTATGTCAAATTCCCCTGTATTTACGCCAAATTATGATAAAACTGCCCAACAATACACCCAAATTATCCAAGATTGTGGTGAAGATTTGACCAGAGAAGGGTTGGTAGATACGCCAATGCGTGCCTCAAAAGCCTTTTATTATCTGACTCGCGGTTATCACCAATCTTTGGACGTGGTGGCAAATAATGCTATTTTTCCATCAGACAATCCAGAGATGGTTTTGATACAAAACATTGAATTTTATTCATTGTGTGAACACCATTTACTGCCGTTTTATGGCGTGGCACATGTAGGCTACTTGCCCAATGGTAAGGTTTTGGGATTATCAAAAGTTGCTCGCATTGTGGATATGTATGCAAGACGCTTGCAAATCCAAGAAAATCTGACCAAACAAATTGCCGAGGCGATTCAGGAGCTGACTAATTGTCGTGGGGTGGCGGTTGTGATGGATGCTAGTCATATGTGTATGATGATGCGAGGAGTTGGTAAACAGCAATCCACAACCAGAACACTAAGCACACTTGGGGATATGACAACAGACAAACAAGCCAAAACTGAATTTTTGGCAGCCATTCCAAAGCGGCAGCCAGCTTTTTAATGTATGGTTATTGTCAAGTTTTGGGTTGGTATTTTATTTTAAAAATATTAACATGGTTACCTAAACTGATTACAAACATTCAAAGATGCGTGCTGATTGCATAAACATGTTCAGCACCGCCATAATTTTACAGTCTAAAGATTAAAATCAAATAAAGCCGGATAATGGCTATTCTTTGTTTGTGTTTTTTAAAAACATTCGTTCAGCCACATCACTTAACGCATTCATTTCAGCAAGCAAAAACTGCATACGTTTTTCACCATAAGCACAAAAAACCTGATGACTGAATTCATTGGCTTTTTGGGCAAGAGGTAACGCATAATCCTTACCTTTTTGGGTAAGACTGATAAACTTTTCACGCTTATCGTCTGGATTTTCCTTTATAACCAAAAAACCATCATTTATCAATGTCTTACAAATACTAAATACAGTTTGTTTGGGTAAATACCATTCAATGGTAATTTGTTTTTGGGTGCAACTGCCTTTAGTTGCTAATGTATAGAGAATGGCAAACGTGTTGTAATTCAGCCCTTGCTGTTTTATCCAAGTTTCAATAAAACTTTCAATACGGCTAATACTGGCATCTAATTGGTCAAGATAGCCTGATGTAAGATACTGATTTGTCATAGATTTCCTAAATTTAATTGACGTTTCTATAATAATAAATTTTCGGACTAATTTCAAGACAAATTTAAAATTGGTGGTTTAAATAACAGGTGATTCTTATCAATCTGAAATATTTATTTACATTTATTAGTACAAATGTTTTCTATTGTTTATCTATTAAAAATGTGGATTGCATCTTGATATAAAAAATAAATTAAAATTCAATAGTTTAAATTTTAATAAAATAATATTATAAAAAAATTATTTAACAATTGTCGATAAAAGGTATTAAATCTTAGATATTTGGTAATAAAAATAATAAATGGCACATAAATTGCATTTGAAAAATGAAAGGTTAGTTTCAATGTCCAGACTGCAGTTTGATTGCGATTGTGTTACAAAAATACGCATTTTGGTCGAATATCATTCTTTATATTGAGCTTATGAATCATAACCAGATTGTTAATCAATGTTAGGTGGAATATCAATGAATAAGATTTTTAAAATTGTTTGGAGTGAGGCGGTTGGTGCTTTTGTGGTAGCATCAGAATTGGCAAAAGGACATACAAAATCAACAACAGTAAAAAAAACAGCAACTGGTTTAAAAATTTTATTTCGTTTAACAGCGTTGGCGGTTGCGGTTTGGGGTTCGGTAGGAACGGCTTGGGCAGTGGTTGCACCTACTGGTCAAGTTGCAAATGGCTCAGGTGGTGAAACTGCAATTAATGGTGCTGACGCTAGAGGTACAGGGGCTGTTGCAATTGGTACTTTTGCGCGTGCGGGAACAAGGTCTGAACCGCCTCATGGAATGAATTCGGGTACCGTGGCGATTGGTGGTAGTAATGCATCAACGGCTGCATTGGCGGATGGCAATAATGCGATTGCTATCGGTACAAGTGCGAATTCAAATGCGGCTAAGGCGACGTCTATCGGTTCGGATGCGATTGCCTCGGATCAACGCATCCAAGTATCAATTTTCATGAAAGCCCCCTTGCTGATTTCAAAATTACCAA
>CAKAQU010000112.1 GCA_916720335.1 uncultured Moraxella sp.
GTTGAACCGCCTTGGGTAGAGCCACCTTTTAAATTAGAAAACAAAGCTCGCATTGTTCCACGAATCGAAATGCCGTGATGTTGATAAAAATTGCGGTCTTCGGTAGCAATGAGCGCATCAATTAATGGTTTTGGAACCGTTTCTTTGGTCAATAAGATACGGTCTTCATTGTTTTCAGGATAAATGCCACCAATATTAATTGGTTCTAAACGAATGATGCCAGAACTACTTTTTTCAGTGCTTTGTAAATGGCTAATTTTATTGCCTTGGTATTCAATTTTTAGTATTTGTTTTGCATCAACATCACCATCACCATAATTAAATCCGCGAGTGTAAATGGTATAGGTATTGCCTGATTTGGTATAACTTCCTGTATTATTTGTATGTCCCTTTTCATAATGCAATGATGTTAGCCAATATTCAAGATTTTCAGGGCTGATGCTACTGTTTGCTGAAATTTCTAAAGGACGTGAATAAATTGTAGCTGGAATGTCCCAACGACGACTTTCAAATTTTTCAATGATTTCATCATTAAGTTTATAGGTGTACATTGCTAAAAATACAATTAAAGTAATAATTAGCACAACAATAATAAATCCAACCAACATCAAACCTTGTTGATTTTTTGTACAATTTAAGCGGTTTGGTTTTGAACTCACGATAAAACCTTTATATAACTGATTATTTAATAAAAAAACTTTATTGATTTTCGCTTAAAAAAAATGTTTTTGCAAGTGAAAAAATGATGAAGATCACCGTCTTTATTACCAAAAAATCACCCAATGTCAATAATTTTAAAAAACAATTTAGCTTTTGATATAATGGACTTCATTAATATCGCCAATTTATTTATATTATTAAGATAATTTTCTATGAAAGCCGAAAAATCCACCTTACCCGATACTGCTGATGAGGTTTATCAATCTTTGGTGTTACCCCCTGAAGGCAGCTGTTTTCATTGTGGAGAAGTTTTGCCCAAAGAGCCATTTTTTACAGAAGTTTTAGGAAAAAAACGGGCAATGTGCTGTTTGGGCTGTCAGCTTGCCAGTCAAAGTATTGTTGAAGCAGGATTATCACAATATTATTTAGACCGACGTGAAATTAGTGCTACAGCAAAATTGCCTTTAACAAACAACTTTGATGTTTATAATCATGATGATATTAAAAAGCAATTTGTTTATTTTGAAGATGGCGGCAGTACTGCTGAATTATCGGTAGTAGGGCTTCGCTGCAGCGCTTGCGCTTGGCTGATAGAATCTAGACTCTCAGCAATCAATGGTGTAAAGGCGTGTCAAGTGAATCTAACTCAGCAGCGTATGCGAGTAAATTGGCAAGAATCCGTATGTGATATTGGGCAGGTTTTATCTGCAATACATGCAATTGGCTATGAGGCACACCCCTACCGACAAGATACACACGAAGCCATGATGCGCCGCCAAAATAAAAAAATGCTGATTCGCTTAGGAATTGCAGCGCTTGGAGCGATGCAGGCAATGATGTTTTCAGTAGGAATGTATTTTGGTGAATTTTCAGGCATGCTTGTCCAGCACCGCGATTTTTTACGAATGGTGGCATTTTTAGTAACGTTGCCAGTAATTTTTTTTGCTGGATTGCCTTTTTTTCAATCAGCATATCGAGCTGTTAAAGCTCGTCAAGTCAATATGGATGTCCCAGTTTCCATCGCTCTTTTGGTGAGTTTTTTTGCCAGTGTATGGGCAACAATTACCCATTCGGGAGAAACTTATTTTGACTCAGTGTCAATGTTTGTTTTCTTTCTGTTAGCAGGGCGTTATATTGAACAAAATGCTCGTTTAAAAGCATCCAATTTGGCATCGGATTTGGTGGTGATAGAACCAATTTTGGTTCAAAGATTGACAAATGACTTAAAGTTATTACAAGATTTTTATGATAAAAAACTGGATGGTCAAAAAATTGATGCATGGTGGCAAACCCACCAAGATTTTACAGCTGTTATAAAGGATTCCCAAAATTCAGTTAAAACCAATGAGAAAATTCTTGCTCAAAGTGTTAAAGTTGGCGATGTTGTATATATTGAAGCAGGCATGCAAATTGTTGCAGATGGGGTTTTGTTGTCCAAAACAGCAACCGTTTCTCAAAGCCTTTTGACGGGTGAAAGCGATTTGATTGTAAAAAAATTCGGCGATGTTGTGATTGGTGGCAGTCAAAACGATGCTCAGCCGTTTTTTATGTTGGTTACAGCGGAAGTGGACGACAGTCAAATTGCATTAATTGATCGCTTAATGAATCGGGCGATGAGTGAAAAACCAAAAATCGCTCAAGATGCTGATAAAATGGCACGATGGTTTGTAGCTCGGGTGCTTTTATTGTCATGCCTTGTATTTTTGGTGTGGTGGTTTATTGACAAATCTGAGGCTTTATGGGCAACGGTAGCGGTTTTGGTAGCAACTTGCCCTTGTGCTTTATCCTTGGCAACCCCAATCGCTTTGACAATGGCAACCAATCGCTTGGCAACTTTTGGTTTTTTAAGTACCAGAGGTCATACCATTCAAACATTGTCTGAAGTAACCCATGTGGCATTTGATAAAACTGGCACATTAACACAAGGACAAGTTAATTTACTTGCATCAGTTGTAGCTGATGGTTATGATGAGCAATCATTGTTAACGATTGCTGCAGCTTTGGAAGTGGGTTCTAAACACCCTGTTGCTAAAGCGCTTTTAGCCTACTCTCATGGGCTGCATTTACCAAAAGTTACCAACAGTAGTCATCACACTGCAGGTGGGGTTGAAGGAGAAATTGATAAAAAGGTATACCGTATTGGGCATTTGGATTTTGTTTTAGCGGGCGATACTCATAGTCTGCCTTGTCAATTAGAGGAAAATTTAGCTACTTATCATGCCAACATGTCCGTGCTTTTGTCAGTAAAAATGGATAATCATTGGCAGGTAGTAGCTCGTTTTTATTTTAATGATGTGCTGCGTTTAGATGCTAAGACGATGATTGATAATTTAAAACGCCAAGACATCATTCCAATTATGCTCACAGGCGACCCAAGTTTTGAAGCCTTAAACGTTGCTAAAAACTTAGGTATTGACATTGCCTATCATGGTTTAACCCCAGAAGACAAAGTGGCGCATATCAAACAATTGCAAGAAAAGGGATATGTGGTTTTAATGGTGGGTGATGGCATTAATGATGCGCCTGTGTTAGCGGCTGCAAATGTTTCTACAGCAATGGCGGGAGCGGCAGATTTAGCCCAAGTATCTGCTGATAGTGTGTTGTTGGGCGGTAAACTTTTGGCAATTGATAAGGCAATCGTCATTGCCAAAAAAACTCAAACGCTGATTCGCCAAAATTTACGTTGGGCGGTTATTTATAATTCTGTGATACTTTTACCAGCGGCTCTTGGTTATGTACCACCATGGCTTGCAGCAATTGGGATGTCATTATCCAGTTTATTTGTGGTCATGAATGCACTTCGCATCAAACGGAGCTAGAATGATTTATTTGGCAATGGATGTATATTATCACCAAACTAATAATTGCGCTTTTGCGGCAGGCGTGCGGTTTACAGGGGTTGAAAATGTACAAATTTTAAGCACACATGGCATTTGGGTAAACGAAGTTTTGGCATATCAATCTGGTCAATTTTATAAGCGAGAAATGCCGTGTCTGCTTGCGCTTTTAAAAACTATTAACGACCCTGTGGATATTTTAGTGATTGATGGATTTGTTTATCTTAATCAGGGCAAATCTGGATTGGGAAAACATTTGTATGATAATTTAACCAATAAAAAGCCCATTATTGGTATTGCCAAAAATCCTTACCAAGATATGGATAGTTGCCATCAGGTTTTTCGAGGTCAAAGTAAAAAACCATTATATGTTACAACAGTTGATTATTCTTTGGAAAATGCCAAACAATGGTTAAAAAATTTACAAGGCAGCTATCGATTGCCTGATATATTAACTCAAGTAGATAAGCTCAGTCGCAAGTTTTCAATTTAGATTGCTTTTGGTTTGAACAAATTTATTTTAAAAAATAGCAAAAAATGCTAAAATCTCCCGTTTTACCTTTGTATTATCCTTTTTTTATATTTACACTTTAACAGTGTGAAATAACAGCCTCTTAATTGCCCATGACCGACACCCAAAAACTTCAAAATCGTCATATTCTATCATTGATGGGTGTTCATCTTTGGGTACAAAGAGGCACAAGCCTGACTGATATTGGAAAGATTCCCAGTCGTTTTGATGGTAAATTATCAAAAAATTCCCTTGGGTCAAAAAATCCAGTTGTGCCACAACATTCACCCGCCAAAACTTTGACTAAACCAATAAAATTAGCTCAAAAAAATTTGGATAGGGCGGCTGTAGAGCCTAACAAGATTTTTGAAGATAGTAAAAAGCATACACAAAACATAACGCCATCAACCCCAAAACAAACAGTAGTCGTTCAAGAAGACTTTGAAAATGATTTGTCATCACTAAAAGATGATGAACTGCGTTTTAATCTGGAAGGCTTTAAAGCAGGTAATTACATTGTGATGGTGGAAAAAACCTTGTTAGGCAAAGCTGAATCTCGTACTTGGGAGAGGTTAAAGAAAAACCTGCGGCAACAAACTTCCATAGCAGAGCATCAAGACTCTTTTCCTATATCCGAATATCAAACATCCGAATGTGCTGTTGTTGTTTTTTATGGATTTTTATTTGGACTTAAAATGGCGCTGGATAAATTGACTTCAAACGTTGATGATGGCTTATATAATAGTAATATTCATGATAATACACTAATTTTTTTAACTCCGCTGCCAAAAGCAATTAAATCCATGAAAGATTTTACATTTGTTTGCGATTTTTCTTTGCAAAAAATGTCAGGTGCTGATGAAGCATCAGCACAACAAAAAAAGGATCTTTGGAATTTAATTACCAATAATTCAAAGCGATTAGCCTGATTAAATTACCATCAATTATTTCATATTTAGCCAATTTTTGTTAAAATAAAATAACAAAAAATTAAAAAATCTGTTAAAATACACAGCCTAAATTCTGCTTTTAATGTTTAGTAAAAAAGGAATCATCATGACCCGTTTAGCTAATTTTTGTGCAGGACCTGCATCCATGCCAACAGCAGTTTTGCAAAAAGCCCAAGCTGAAATGCTTGACTGGCAAGGCATAGGGGCTTCTGTGATGGAAATTAGCCACCGAAGCGCTGATTATATTGAACGAATAATTCAACGTGCACTTGCATGAAAATTATTTTCCTTTCGGGGGTGTTCT
>CAKAQU010000113.1 GCA_916720335.1 uncultured Moraxella sp.
CGAGATTGTCAAGGCTTTTCGTCAAAAGTTTAATAAAGTCAATCTGATTTTACAGCAAGCTGACCCTGAAACCATTGCTCAAATGGTAATTCGTGGACAAGCAGACATTGGCATTGCTACTGAATCTTTGCTTAATAATGCGGTTTTGCGTTGCCATCGCTATTATGACTGGTCACATGTAGTAATTGTTCCTAAAAATCATGAATTGGCGGCCTTAGCAGGTGTGATTGATGGTGTTGACTTACCAACACTTGCCAGCTACCCTTTGGTAACCTATCATGGCGGATTTACTGGTCGAGGTAGTATTGATAGAGTGTTTGGTAAAGCCGGTTTAACACCTGATGTGGTATTGGCGGCACTTGATTCAGACGTGATTAGCACTTATGTTTCAGCAGGTCTTGGTGTGGGTATTGTAGCCCAAATGGCATATGAACCAATTCATTATCCTGATTTGGTTGCCATTCCTATTACTCACTTTGGACGATTTACCAGCTGGATTGCTGTGCGTGATGATAGCGATATTCGAAAATTTGGTCATGAATTTATTAAATTATGCCAAAACCAATTTCGTCAAATTAAATCATAATCTTTATTTTTTTATCCCGATTTTATTCTAAAATTTTCCCAAAAACACGCCTATTTGTAGTATGATAAGCGTGTTTTTATATTTTATATTTTTATATCTGATATGTAAAAAAAGGTATTTTATGACGAACCAAACTTCAAACAATAATTCTGACAACAATAAAGAATTTCACAACCCCAATATTTTACCCACAGGAACCCCCCAAGGGCAAGCCAAGGGACAAGTCCCACAAGGTGAGAGTGCCGACCCATCAACAAATCAAACGAATACTGATGAAACCACCCATTTTGGCTATCAAACGGTTAAAAAAGCTGATAAACAAGCCAAAGTTGCTGCAGTATTTACATCGGTTGCCAAAAAATACGATATTATGAATGATTTGATGAGTTTTGGCATTCACAGACTTTGGAAGCGCTTTGCCATCAATATGTCTGGAGTTAGTACAGGACAACATGTTTTGGATATTGCAGGCGGGACAGGCGACCTTGCCAAAGTATTTAGCAAAGAAGTTGGACGCACTGGACGAGTTGTATTGTCTGATATTAATGAAGCCATGTTGGAAGTGGGACGTGAGCGCCTAATTAATGCTGGTTGTAATAATGTGGATTTTATCCTTGCCAATGCTGAAACTTTAGAACCATTTGCAGACAATTCTTTTGATTTGGTTACCATCAGTTTTGGATTGCGTAATGTTACTGATAAAGACAAAGCATTAGAAGCCATGTTTCGGGTATTAAAACCAGGCGGTCGCTTGTTAATTTTAGAATTTTCTAAACCCGTATTTGAGCCGCTATCCAAAGCCTATGACCTTTATTCATTCACCGCTTTACCACTGATGGGAAAAATTGTTGCAAACGATGCGGACAGTTATCAATATCTTGCTGAAAGCATCCGTATGCATCCTGACCAAACCACATTAAAGCAAATGATGGAAACAGCTGGATTTACCAATTGTGATTATCATAATTTAACAGGAGGCATTGTTGCGGTTCATCGCGGTTTTAAACCTTATGTAAAATCTTGATATGTTGATTACACTGATTTTACTAGGTGCAGAACGTCTTATTAATGCACTTCTTGCCAAAGATTTGATTGATAATCACCATCATTTGGCATTGATTGATAAGACGATTCGCATCAGTTTAGGTATGCCTGAAATTACCCTAGATGTGCGCTTTTGTGAACAATCTGTGCGTTTTTTGCCTGTTTATGAGCCTATTTTTGAACAAACAACCAACGATTTTATGGTTTTTCCAGATTGTATTGTAAGTTTTGCTAACGGCAAAGATTTGTTACAACTGCTAAAAAATCCTTATCAAATGGTCAATCTCAGTGGTGATGATGTTGTCTGGCAGCATATGCAAGCATTAATTGCCGATGCTATACCTATTTTAACCACACAAAATCAGACGTTTTGGCAATCATTTGGAGCTTTTGGTGAATGGATAAAATCGGTTTATTTTGACAAATTATCTAAAATTCGCTAATGAACCAGCCAGTCTAAGCAATAAAATCCTAACCGTAAACTGATATTTTATATGCTAATTTCCCATCGTCGCCGTTTATTTCATTTGTATCGTATTGCTGCTAAGCATCGTTTGGACACTCATTTTTCAGACGTTGCTGAACTTGCGCCAATCGCACGATTAATCAGAAGTCATCCTGCTAGCTTTGGTAAGAAACACAATCCTTTGGGTGTAAAACTTGCCCTAGAAGAGATGGGAACACTGTTTTTAAAGCTGGGTCAATTACTATCAACCCGTTCAGATTTGTTGCCACCCAAAATCATTGAACAATTGTCGCTTTTGCAAGACAAAGTTGCCCCTTTTGATGTTGCCATCGCCAAAGCTCAAATTGCCAATCAAACAACAGGATTAGGGCAAACCACCAAACAATTGTTTGAAAGATTTGATGAAGTACCACTAGCAGCTGCCAGCATTGCTCAGGTGCATACTGCGCGATTTTTTGATGGGCGTGAAGTGGTGGTTAAAGTTGTGCGCCCCAATCTCAAGGCGGGAATTATTGCCGACTTTGAGCTTTTAAGAGAACTTGCTAGCTGGGTTTCGGCGCGACTTGAGGCAGCTCGTGCTATTCATCTAATTGATATTGTTGAAGATTATCGACAAATCATGCTCAATGAGCTGGATTTAACACTAGAAGCCGCCAATGCCACCAAAATGCGGCAAAACTTTTTAGATTCAAAGCTGATTTATGTGCCTGAAGTTTATCTATCAAGCAAATCGGTCATGGTTTCTGAACGCATTAGTGGCATTCCCATTTCCCAAACGCACGTATTTGATAAATTAGGATATGACCGTGCAGTGCTTGCTAAAAATGGTTTAACTATCTTTTTCACCCAAGTATTTCGAGATAATTTTTTTCATGCTGATATGCACCCTGGTAATATTTTTGTAGAAACATTACCCAATGGTGCGCCGGTAGAAAACCCACGTTATTTAGGGCTTGATTGTGCGATTATGGGCGCACTCTCTAAAGATGACCAATTAATTGTTGCGCGTATGCTACTATCGGTGATGAATGGTAATTACTCAATACTGGTGGATATTATTGCAGCAGCAGGCTGGATTCCACCATCAACTGACAAGCACGCTTTAATTCATGATATGGCGCGTACGGTCAGTCCCATGGTATCAAAACCAATGAGTGAACTGGATTTTGCAGGAATTTTATTTGAAATTTTAAATATTGCACGCCGTCACCATATGAGCATTCCACCACAATTAATGCTCTTATTAAAAACACTGGTTCATGTGGAAGGTTTAGGGCGTGAATTGTATCCAGAATTGGATATTTGGTCTCTTGCCAAACCAATTTTGACCGCTTGGGTCAAACAGCAGCTAGACCCCATCAAAAATATGAATGACATCAAAGATAAATTACCCGAACTATTAATCGCCACCGCCGAAATGCCCAAACTTTTTAATCAGGGCATGCAATCAATGGCGACGTTAGGTGCCAGTCAGGACAATCTTTTACGTGAAATACAAGCCTTGCGAGCTGATTTTTTAAACAATAAGCGTCACGATTGGATAGCAGCTTCTGGTTTTTTAACGTGCATTGCTCTTGGTCTAACGGTATCAACATGGTGGGCAAGTTTGTTATTTTATTTAATTGGACTGACTTTTATCATATGGCGAGTGCTTAGATAAGCCCAAAATCAATATTTGAGGTATTTTAACCCAGCAAATCAGACACGCCAATATTTTTAAACTATAGGCAAATTAAACTATAGGCAAAATCAAACGTTTTAACCACTTAGCCAACTAATCACAAAGCAAAATTGATGTTAGTTTTTTTAATACAATCTTATTTAAAATTTACAGGTCGTTCAAGATTGGGGTAGTGATGCTGATGCTCTATATCACATTCTTCACCAACAATGTTGCCTTTATCATCAACAGGTTTGGAGATATAACCTGTACGTTCATGGACAGGCAAATATTCATGCTCCCAAATCATTACTGCCTGCATGCACGTTTCGCGTTGTTCAGTGGTAAGTTTTTCGCCATTTTCCCATTTCCCAATTTCAATTGCCGTACGGAATTTAGCAATAATTTCAGGGTTTAAACTGTTTAAAATATCGTGTTTATTCATAAAGTTTCCTTTTTTTAATCAATAACCAAATTAATAACGAACAATTACCGTTGCCATGCGCCCTGTTGCAATTTTTTTTGCATGAGTTTGGGCGCGGTAGGAATATAAATCAGTTTTATCGTAACTGCAAGCAATTTTATCTGATAAACATTCAATTGATAAAAACGCCAGCTGTAAATGAGTTAATTTGACAATATCAATATAGCATTTTTCTGTATTTTGCTTTTGAATAATCGCTGAATATAGTGCATCATAATTTAAATCAACCAATTGATTTTCAATAACTTTTTTAACAATTCTATCAGCCAGTGCTAAATCAATTTCGTAATTTTGCTTACTGATACATGCTCCTATCACTGCTTTTTTTTGACCATGCAATTTTATAGCAGTTTTTTTAATAATGCCATTTGTCAGACCCTGCCAGCCCGCATGAATGCAAGCAATACCATCTTTATCATCAAATATTGCAATTGGCACACAATCGGCAGTCATGATTGCAAGAGCCTGATATTTTTGATAACTAACCAAAGCGTCAGCATCTTGATTGCTGGTAAAAAAATCACTCTTTGTATCTAAGACACGATTACCATGAACCTGATTTAGCCAAAAAATGGATTGGGTTTTTTGATGCGTTAGTTGTCTTAAACTGCTTAATAAATCCGCGCGATTTTTTAATACACATTCAGGTTTGTCGCCAACATGAAGTCCTAAATTAAACTGCCCATACAAATCATCTTGAGCAAATTTATTAAACACACCTGCACCTGTCTGAACAATCAAAATATGTGAATTTTGATATAAAATTTTTATTCCATTTTGTAAATTATTCATAAAAATCCTTAAATAACCAGCAGTTACATTTCTTGCAATTGATGAATTAGAATCTTGATATCATCAGGCAAGGGTGCGTGAAACGTTACTTGTTGTTGTGTTTTTGGGTGAATAAATCCTAAGGTGTGAGCATGCAAGGCTTGCCGAGGAAAATTTTGTAATACTGCACGAATGTCTAAAGGTATTTTACCTTTTAG
>CAKAQU010000114.1 GCA_916720335.1 uncultured Moraxella sp.
TCATCTTTGTCATCATCATCCCATTTAGCGTAGCTTGCTGCAGGGTCAATACCGCGTGATTTCATATAAGCGACCTGCTCTTCTAAAGTGCGCTTTTTTTCAGCACTGTGCATTTTTTCAGTTAATTCATTAAGTTCTTGTTTTAAATCCGTAGTATTTTGATTGCTCATAACAGTTCCTGCTCAGATTGATTAATAATAGCTCTGGCGCTTGGGGTTAATTCCCAAAATACATTGCTGCCTTGGGTGTGTACAGGTGTGATATGTCCTGCTAAATGCAGCTCATCTTGTATCCAAAAAACATCCGTCTTCACTACTTGATAGCGGCTTACCGCATGAACGTTGGGGCATTTGGCTTTGATAAAAGCATTGACTTTTTGTTTGTCAATTTGCTCGTTAAGACAGCGCGCAAAAGCTTGATTGGAAAATGGGCTTGCTACATTCATAAGTGCAGTAATAATTTGCCGCCAAGTCATTTCAAATGAAAAGGTAACATCGTTTAACGCCCCACCCTCAAAAGCATGAGCGGTACAATCCACGAAAAACTCACTATCCATCGCTAAAGCTGGTTTTAAGCTGCCACCTACTTCATCACGATGAGCAAATTTATGTGTGCGAATTTCATTCAAATGTTCGGTTTTTGTGTGGGCAGTAATGGTTGGTTTGTCTGATAATGTTGCAGATTGCGTTATTTGTACTTGATTATCTACCACAAAACGTTCATTGTCTTTTTGTTCAATAAATTTTCCAACCGTCGCCTCCAAAATAAAAAATATATTTTTGCTTTCGTCAAAATAATGTATATTCTCACTTGCTTGAGATTCAAGCATCCGCATAAAATCCAGCAAATGACGGTCTTGGCTTTCTTTAACGTCATAATGCGCTAAAATCACCAGTGGTTTTTTGGTAGCTCGAGCATTACTATAGCTTAGATGCAGCTGGCTTACCCCTGCTGGGTTGGGCTGACCATAAGAGCTACCAATCAATAAAATTACAACATCACAAGCGCTGATACACCGCCAACTGTAATTAGCAGAACGGCTGCATGCTATCCGCAAATCGGTCGTTAATGCCAAACGATTTTCGGCAAAGATGGCAATATCATCTTGGATTGCCTGCAACAAAGGGTCGCTAGTGATACACGCTAGATGTGCATGATAACGAAGTTGGGACACGGTTTTCTTGTTTCTCTGTTAAATTCAAATAGGTTAAAACTAAACCACAGATTACCTAAATAAAGATACTATTCATCATAATCATCACTTAAAACAATGACTTGATATTAAATAATTAAGATGGTACTTTAGTTAATTTTAAATTAACTTTTTTTGATAACTATGATTATTGTATGCTGATTATTATAATAATACAAGATTTCATACACAAAAAATCAGACGGTATTATAATTATTTTTTTAAAAAAATAAAGTATGATTTGGTAAATTTTTAAAAGAACAATAAATGAAAATTTTTAACAAAATCAATTATAAGCTTAAAATGTTTTCATCTTGGCTGAAAATAGGAATGATGGTTTGCTGATTGGTTAATGTTTTAACAATCATTAAAAGCTCATCGGTTAATTGGGTAGCATAAAGTTGTAACGGTGGATTTTGCGTTAAATTAGGTATTTCTTGACTGGCAATGTTAAAAATTTTTAATAACGATTGTACTCTTTGAGCAATTGCAAAACCTGAATCCACTAAAGTGATGGCAAGATTTTTTTTATTAATTTCATCTTGTAAAAAAGATTTAAAAAATGGATAATGCGTACATCCAAGCACGACTACATCTACGCCTGCTTTTGCCCATAAATGCGTCTGGTAAATCAATAAATTAGCAACCTGACTATCAATTGGCATACCCTGCTCAACCCAAGGCACAAGGCTGGGTTCAAAATGCTTAAATACTGTAACACCATTTGGTATCGCCACCTCGTTAATCACCTCATTAAGCAAATAGCCATTTAGTGTCGCTTTGGTGGCAAGTACAGCAATCTTTTTGGTTTGGGTGAGTTTACAAGCAGGTTTAACAGCTGGTACAAGTCCCACCACAGGTACACTGCATCTTTGTCTAATCGCTGTTAAGGCATAAGCAGATGCGCTGTTGCAGGCAATCACAATCAGTTTGCAGCCACGTTTACAAAGTCTTGCCACTGCTTGCAAAGTTAATAATAAAATCTCATCACCTGATTTATCACCATAAGGAACATTTTTGGTATCTGCATAATAAATAAACCGTTCATTGGGTAATAATTGACGTAAATGCTGATATACCGACAGTCCTCCAACGCCAGAATCAAATACTCCAATTGGAGCTTCATTTGGATTATTTATAAAATCTGGGTGCTGATTAATCATAAAACTGCCTTAATTTTCATCAACAATCTTAATTTATGCCACAATTACTATTTAGTTACATATATTGTTATTGTCAATTCAATCATCTGAATTTAACTATTAATACAATTTAGCAATTTTGCCCAAAATTAACCAAAAAAGCAAACGGATTATTTCTATTATCTTTTTTAATAGTATAAATATACTGAAATTAACTTGCCTAATTGTTTTATCCATTGGTAAAATATAAGTTTATTTCTCTTTTAGCCAATATTGGTGGATAATCATGCAAATTACACGTGAGTCTATGGAATTTGATGTGGTGGTAGTTGGTGGTGGTGTCGCTGGCTTATCAGCAGCCATTCGTCTAAAACAACTTGCCATAGATGCAGGGCTTGATGAATTTATGGTATGTGTCCTGGAAAAAGGCTCAGAATTTGGCGCTCATATCCTATCAGGTGCAATTATGGAAACTCGTGCGCTTGACGAACTAATTCCAGACTGGCAACAAAAAGGAGCACCCATCACCGTCAAAGCCAAAGAAGACCGCGTCTATATGTTACCCAATGAAAAAAGAGCTGTTAAATTTCCAAGCTCTGTTGTGCCAAGCAGCATGCACAACGAAGGTAATTATATTGTCTCTTTAGGCAATGTGGTTCGGTGGCTTGCAAAACAAGCTGAAGAAATGGACATTATGATGTTTGCAGGTTTTGCTGCCAGTGAAATTTTATACAATGATGATGGTTCGGTAGCGGGCGTACGTACCGGCGATATGGGGCTAGATGCTAATGGCAATCCCAAGGCAGGTTTTGAACCGGGCTATGATTTATTTGCTAAATATACCATTTTTGCTGAAGGCTGTCGTGGTCATTTAGGTAAGCGTCTTATCAGTCGTTTTAATCTAGATAAAGACAAAGACCCTCAACACTATGGAATTGGCTTAAAAGAACTTTGGGAAATTGACCCAGATAAACATGAAGAAGGCGTCATCATGCACGGCACCGGTTATCCACTTAATGACACGGGGGCAACAGGTGGATGGTTTTTATACTTTGCCGAAAACAATCAAGTTAGTTTTGGGTTGATTATAGATTTGGCATATGAAAACCCTTATTTATCAACGTTTGATGAACTTCAGCGTCTTAAATTACACCCTCTAATTCGTTCAATTTTAGAAGGCGGCAAACGCCTATCCTATGGAGCGCGTGCGTTAGTCAAAGGCGGTTTAAACAGTCTACCTAAACTAAGTTTTGCAGGGGGTGTTTTAGTTGGTGATGATGCAGGATTTTTAAACGCTGCTAAAATTAAAGGAACACATACCGCCATGAAATCTGGCATGCTGGCCGCCGAAAGTGTCTTTTTGGCAATTAAAGACGGTCGCAGCCATGATGACGTTAGTGAATATCAAAGTGCCTTTGAAAATTCATGGTTGTTTGATGATATGCATCAAGCACGCAATTTTACATCATCAATACACCGTTTGGGGACTTGGCTTGGTGGTTCATTTACCTTTGTAGAACAAAATCTATTGGGCGGAAAAATGCCTTTAACCATTCATGATAATACGCCCGATTTTTGTCATATGGACAAGGCAGCGCATGCCTACAAACCTGATTATCCCAAAGCAGATGGTAAGCTGATTTTTGACAAACTCTCAAGTGTGTTTATCTCCAACACCAACCATGCTGAAAATCAGCCTAGCCACATTCACCTAACCGATGATAGCGTCCCGGTTACTCGCAACTTACCTCTATACGATGAACCTGCACAGCGCTACTGTCCCGCAGGCGTCTATGAGATTGTTATGGATAAAGACGCTCCACATGGTGCAATATCCGTCATTAACGCCCAAAACTGCATTCACTGCAAAACTTGTGACATTAAAGACCCTAGCCAAAATATTACTTGGGTTGCCCCTGAAGGTGGTGGCGGACCCAATTACCCAAATATGTAATAATGGCTCTGATACAAACCAGTCTTTGGGCTGGTTTTTTGTTGTTTTTTAATAAATTTACAAAAAAATAAAGATTGTTTAGCTGTTGTTTACATTGTCCTTTGGTATGGTATAAACTAAACTTTTATTTGAATGTTTTATCATTGATACAAGGGGAAAGGAAATGATAAAATCAGTATTGGCAGCGGCTTTGATTGTCATTAGTATGCCAGTAATGGCAAAAAGTGTGGACTGGACGCCTTATTTAAAGGGAATGCAAAATGAGTGTGATTTGAAAAGTATTAATGCAAACAGTGTAATAGGACTTTCAAAAGGTGATATCAGACAGTTTAAAAAATCAAATATGCCCAAAGCTCTCCAGCCTAGTGTTGCTAGCTATAAAGTAGTTGGGGAGGGAGTTGATATTCGTCTAAAAAATGCAGTGGCATTTGGTCAGTCCATTTATCGAATTGCTGAACGGGATGAGGGCTGGTCAAACGAATTTGTTGTTTATTTTAGTAATGCTAATTTTACAAAAATCAAACCTCAGTTTACCATGACAATTAACAATCAGAAATATCCAGTAGGCACTGAAAAATCCTGGTTTTTTACCATAAAATACAATGACGATACTGAAGAATTAACCTATATTTATCGAAATACAAACATGACATCCACCCAAACTCAAAAAGTTCTTAAAAAAATAAACAATGACGAAACTGGTGATTATGATGACGGGCTTGCACTGGTTAATAAAGACGGCTGGTCTTATAACAGTCCGTTGGGCGGTAGCGGACTAAGATTTGACACAAAAACTAAAAGTATTTCCTGCTAGTCTTGATCAGAGTAATACCTTAAACACAAAAAACGGCTATATAGCCGTT
>CAKAQU010000115.1 GCA_916720335.1 uncultured Moraxella sp.
AGATTTTTGGCTTGATAAGGTAATTTTGTAGTTTTAACCTTTTCAAATAAATTACCTATTTTGTACTTTTTCCACTCAATTTGACCATTATGAAATTCTGACAATGTCTGATTTTCATCATCGGTTAATGTACTATTCTTTAAGCCTGACTTTTCTAAATAATCATCAATCCATGATACTTGTACCATTTCTAGCTCATCAATAAAATCTTCCATAAAGTCAAAATCAATTTGGTTGATTTTATCCAAATTAGGATTTTCTTTGACTGGAAGAGAGATTTTTAAATTATTAAAGGTTTCATCAATATCTCTAACTAATACAGATAATAATTTTGACTTTTGTTGATTTAATAAACTTGAAAGAAATAAGATAGCACCTTTATTTTCCAAATCTATCTTGGGAATAATTTTTCTGACAAACTGACCCGCATACCAAGGCTTGTTTCGGTAGAAAAAAGTCATCTGCAAAAGACCCAAGCTCCAATTTCCAGCAGCGTTGATGTTTTCTTTATTCACGAACCCCGTGGTTTGTAAAATTCCTTGGTTCTGAGAAGTTCTTGTTACATAATCATATTCATTTCCACTAACCAGTTTATCTTTATTAAAACTTGATGTATTTTGAATTTCAAACAATTCCCGCAACTCAAATTCTGCCCATTTAACTTGTTGCAATTTTTCTGTTAAATAGGCTGGGACTTTGCTAATTGCTCACTAAGTTTTGGCTGTGTTTTGATGATATTTGCTACTTCCCAAGCCAAATAGTCGCTAACTGTTTTGGAAAAGTCATCAAGTGCAGGCTTACCGTCTATTGGTGCTGATTGGTTCCAGTCTGCTCCATTTTGGGGATTTATGGTGCCTTCGTAATATTCTTTTGAAGTAAATAGCGTTAATTTTGATTTACCAAATCGCACTAAATTTACCAATTCTTCATAACGTTCCTTAGCATTATCGACGTTTTTTAGATTATTGATAGCTTTTCTACGGTTGCTACGAGAATAACCATCATTGCTAAAATCAATGAATTTGACTATATCGTCGGCATGATGTTTTTCACCCACTTTAAATACATAAATATAGGTCTGTACGCTTGCCTTGCCAGCAAATAAATCAAGAGGCATGCGAATACTAGCGAGTAATGTATGTTTGGATAGAATTCGCTGATTTATCTCCTTTGCCTTGCCATTACCTGCTGTATCTTTAATAATGATAGCAGCATAACCTTTTTTCATCATATTTAAAGCAGTTTCTACAAAGTTCATACCATTGCCTGTGGCAGAGTAAGGTGGATTTAAGATAAAAGCATCAGCTGGAAAGTCATCATCAGTATTACCAAAACTATATTTACCATCAAAATCAAGCAATGAGTCTTTGTTAATGATATTGGAACTACCATCACCCATCATAATCATATTTAAAATGGCGAGCATATAGACACTGGGCAACAATTCCAAACCTAATAACTGCTTAGCCTTAATATGAGCTTCTTTAACTCGTAATTCATCTGGAGAATGAATATTTTCTTTTGCATCTTTAAGCATTTCATTCATTGCTGCAACTAAAAGCCCTGCGGAACCTGTAGCAAAGTCCCAAACATAACTATCTTTATTGACACGGGCAAGTTTGGCTAATAATGTACCAATGTAAGCAGGTGTTAAAACAACATCATTTAACTTATCTTGGCTAAATCTAAACCAAGAATACATCTCATTAAATAATTTTCCTGTAAAATCAGTAGTCAAGCCAATCTTGTAATAAATACCTAGGTCATCTACAATTTTTACAAATACTCGCTTTAATTGGCTTTCTCCGTTATGTGGTCTGTTAATATTATCCATTAAAAGCGTATTGGATAGCGTACGAATAATAAGTTCTTTTTTGTCCTGTGGTAATTGTTTTTCATTGAAAAAAGCATTGATTTTACGGATAATAATATCTCCATCTCTATTACCATCTTCTTCGCTTGATTTTAAATCATCTTTTTCTAATGGTTTCACTTTGCCAGGCACCCCAAGGGTAGCAATAATAGCAGCAGCAACCAGATAAACTCGAGCATCCTCAGCTAACCCTTTTTCGTTTTGATAGATATCATTATTTAATCTAGTAAGGCTGGTATCAATTTCCTTTTCACGCTTTTCTTTAATTTTGTCCAGTTCTTCTGGGGAGAGGGATAGTTGTTTAACCTGAGCGATAAAGCCATCAAAATTATTTTTAGCTAGAAATGAAAAATCACTAAACTCACCAACCTTTTGCCCAATACCAAAATTTGATTTAGACACATAGTAAACACCAATTTGATGACGAATATTACCTTTCTCATCTTTTTCGCCAGTCATGCCAATGGCAATAATATCAGTAAAGCTTGTATGATGAAGTAGTGCATTTGCATAATGCACTGCTCCATTGACTGCATATCCATTAATATTTGGAAAATATGGTTCATTTTTAGCATTACGATTATTTACATTACCGTCAGCGTCTAATTTAACCAATTTATTAGCATAACCTTTATATTCAATCAAAATAGGGTAGTAATCAGTATTACTATCTTGTAGTAATAATTTAGTATCAGGGCGATTAGCACCACTCCCTCCATTTTTGGAAAAATAGATAGATAGAGCTTTATCAATTTCTTCATTAAGAGATTCATGCTCTAATTTATAATCCAAATCGTGATTTTTTAACCAGCCATTGGCTAGTTCAGCAATATTGGGCTCAATTGATTGAATTTTTCGTGTCATTTTATTCACCTATTTATATCTTATTTCTCACAAAATAAAACTTCTACTTTTTTGAAATTTCTTTAAAGATAATAGCAAAGATTTCTTTAAAATTTTCAGGCATAGAACGGTAATCAGAGATCAACTCTTCCTCTTGATGAGACATATCACTTTCTTTTGTGGCTGATTGGAACATTGCTCCTTTACCTGTTAATAACCAAGTAATACTAATTCCTAGTGCTTCATGAATTTTTACTAATCCTTCCACATTCGGATCTCGTCCTTCATTAAGGTAGTTCATAGCTGAACGATAAGAGATTCCAGTCAGTTCTGAGAACTCTTTAATACTCATACCTTTTACGTCTAAAATTTGCTTTAATTTATCTGATATGCACATTGTTTCACATTTCTTTTGTTAAGCATGAATTATTGTGATATATCATTCATAATCAATATGAATCATGTTTCATATCTTAATTTAACTTAGGTATGACTGCAACGTTATGGCACAACATTTTCTCCTTTCCAGCAAAGCGCGCACGCTTTCACCTATCAAGATAGCCAGACTATCTGATAACGAAGCGTTTTCAATGCTTTGTGCTTTACGTTGGGGAAGTGCAAAGCATGTCGTATGTCCGAAATGCGGTGTACAACATCAAGCCTATTTTATCTCTACTCGCAAGCAGTGGCGATGCAAACATTGTAAACACACATTTAGCATTACCTCAGGGACGATTTTTGCTAACCATAAGCTGCCGATTCAAACTTACTTATTCGCTATCGTCTTCTTTGTGAATGCGGTAGGATTTCCGCTTGTCAGCTTGCTCGTGATTTGAATGTGCAGTATAAAACGGCTTTTACTCTTGCTCATAAAATTCGTGAGAGTTTTATCGTACAACGTGAACTCTTTCCGCTGTCAGGCGAAATCCATATTGATGGTACTTACATACATTCCGCTCCACGTCCAAAGAATAAGAAAGCAGAGCGTGTGGATAGACGATTAAAAGCCAATACCAATCCAAACAAGCGTGCGGTATTGGTGATGCGTGAGCGTTATTCTGAGCAAGAAACATTATCTAATCCACAGTTAGTGGGGCAAAGAAAACTATCACGTTTCCGATTCTCTTAGAGAATACCGAAACCGTAAAAAAAATTAGCTAAGGCGTATATTGAGCCAAACAGCCGTATTCATGCGGACGAAAATGCAGCCTATATGAACTAATGGTTAATTACGATTTGCAGCGAGTAAACCACCAACATGAATATCGTAGCGATGACGGTATTACCAACAACCTTGCCGAAAGCTATTTTGCACGCTTTAAACGTATGTACTATGGACAAGTTCACAAAATGAGTAACGTCTATCTTGATAACTATGCCAATGAAGTCGCCTATCGTGAAGATATTCGTAAACTGGATAATTTAACTATTTTTAATGATGTGACCAGTAAATATCTCAGCACTTCATCAGATAATGCTTGGAAAGGCTACTGGCAAGGTAATCATAGACAAACAGAAAGACTGGTCATGTAATGGCAAAAAAAAGCTATTTCAGTCAGATTCAAGCAAAAATTGACGGCTTGCAACGTGAGCGTAAGCAAGTGCTAGAACACCTTACATTAGTGGAAGATAAACTCAATAAGCTACAAGCGCCATTTCAAAGGGAAATTACGCCAAATGGTACTAGCAGAGATGAAGGTAAAACCAAACCACGAATTTACCGTTAATGAATTGATTAAGCTTGTCCTTATTCGAGATGGACAAAAAAACATCATTCAACCGCAGCATACTGTTTCCGTGCGTGGTGCATTGAGGAATTGGCTTAATAAATGTGTAGTAGAACGAGTGACCTTAAAAGCAAATGATGTACGGTGGAGGTTGAGTTGTTAATTAATTTTCAAGTTTTTTAAACGACAATGAAACCCTGCACGCTCAATTAATCCCTTTTTCTCTAACCGCAGCAATATTCTCTTAACTGCCTTATAATGGTTATCGCCAATATCAACAAATTGTGGCTGACCTTGTAAACTCAATACCGCTTCGGCTATTTCTCCACATTGAATCAAATCACTAGACTCTCGCAATACTTTTGCTATCAAAGATGTTGTGATGAGTGACGGAGCTTTAGGCTCTTTAGGTGCAAAGGGCTGTGCAAGTTCATTGATTTCTTATGTTAATGCATTAATTTGTTTTGCTAATAACGCTTTTTTCTTTCAGCAGCAATAAACGTGCGCCTAGCTCTCGTTTCGATAGTTTTTGTGTTATAATGAAAAAGCCATTACTTAATCTAATAAGTAAAGACTTTAATAATTTTTAATTATGCGGTCTTTGTGCAATTGCTACATAATACCGAAAAAATGTTATGTTTTCTGACCGCTCTTTCGTTTTTATGGCGTAGGTGGATCCATTAATTCAAGGATTTTAT
>CAKAQU010000116.1 GCA_916720335.1 uncultured Moraxella sp.
AACCTTTGAAACACTGACACTGTGTCCGTTTGATACTCGACTCATTTTAATAGAACAACTAAATGGTGAAGAGAAGAAATGGCTCAATGATTATCATCAACTAGTGTATGATAAATTGCATGACAAAGTAGAAGGTCTTGCCAAGACATGGCTCACCGCTCGAACAAGACCCGTTTAATTTTAACTTTTGTTTAATTTAACGTTTACCAAGATGAATTGGCGGCAGTGAAGTTACACGCTGTACCGCCTTTTTCCCAGTATTTTTTCCCTTGACTGTTCAAACAAATCACCCCGTCATTGGCTTGAGTTGTGCCAGTAATTGGTGTCGCTACTATCTCCCAAGCATTAGCAAAATTAGCATTACCACCCGCCTCCACTCTTAGTGTTAAATTATATAAGGGCGAGTCATTGCTTGGAAAGGTATTTTGAGCACGCAAATTAGTAAGAGTCATACCTTGAAAACTGCGATTTGCGGTTTGATAACGCTGAGCATCTTGTGCCATGCGCATCATTTCAGCCTGCATATCGCCACGTTTAGTTTTGCGAACGTATTCGGTATAATTTGGCAATGCAATCGCTGCTAAAATTGCAATGATTGCTACCACAATCATCATTTCAATCAAGGTGAAACCAAGTTGTTTTTTTACCATGGTTCTGACTCCGACCCGCAATTTGTCCAATTTTCCACTTGATTATAAGTTTTAGTCTGGCAGCGCAGACCAGAACTGGTCATCAGAACATCGTAATTGCGGTCATCAGCAGGAGTTCGCTCCGCTATCATCACCCAACCCAATCCTATCGCTGAAGAATCAGAAAATGGTTTATGAGTGTCAGCATCTACAAGAGTGATGGTATAACGAACATCCTGAGATCTATTCACAGGTACAGTTAATTTACCGTCAGCCACGTTAAAACCGGAATAAACATGAGTTGGATTAAATCCTTTGTAGCTAAAATTTTTCCCCTTAAAACGCTCAAGCTCACCTGCCAATATTTGCATTTCCTGCTTGGCAAGTGCAAGGCGCTGTCTGCGCGTATACTCTTGATAGCTTGGGGTGGCGATGGCGGCGATGATGGCGATGATCGCCACCACCACTACCATCTCCAATAACGTAAAACCAAGTTGTCTTTTCATCAAAATTTTTCCTTGCCAGTTCAATCATTCTAGCGATTAATTGGCTTTTGTTCTTGGTGTATCTTCATACCAACGAACAGGTTTATTGCTAATGCTAGATATTTCCTGCAAACAAGCTGGACTATTCTTATAAGCTGATTTTGTGCAATCCACTGTTGGAGAAACTGTGCCATAGGTATTAGCATTACTACTATCTTTGGCATTACCAGTTCCTGCCTGCACAATACCTACACCAAGCTTGAAACGGAATTTTGAACCATCTTCTGGATTGGTATTACCAACGACAGATTCACCCAAACGTTTGGTTGTTTCTTTGTTACACACCCCACCCGGCATACAAAATACTTCTTGGAAGCTTTCACCAATAATGCCCGCACTGCAGCTTGATTGTTCAACCGTACCACCCTCAGGAGTATAAGTACTAACAAACAAGAAGTTGTCTACAACACGAGGAGAACTGTAACCTTTTAGTCTACCATTGGCAGCAGTAAAGTAAAATTTCCAGCCTTGTACACCATCTGTTGCTTTTACTTCAGTATTGGTTGCACGTGTAACTTCTGTTAATTTATCCACACCTGCATCAGTTACACTTGGGGTAAAGCTGCTTTTTGCCATACCACGTTTTAAAACGTCACGATCAAAAATCACAAACAATCCATCTCTTGCACTTTCAGTATTAACTGCTAGTGGTGAACTTCTATTGCCAGAAGCAATGGAGATAACACCAAATTGACCGGTTACACCTTCTTGAGAATGCACAGATAAACTTGGGGTGTCATAAAAACGAGGTGATAATCCGCCTGGTTGATGTCCATTGTAAACACGTACCACACGAGTTGCCAATGATTTTGAATTGTCGCTGTGGTCATAACCATTATCCAAATCCACACGGAATACTTGACCACCCAAATCGCCAAAAATCAAATTATCCACCAAACCATCGTTATCACGGTCAAAGGTTGAAATGTTACTTACAACACTATACTGTAAGGCTGGATTATTGATTGAATGGGTAGCACCACTAGCTGTTGTATTAGGAGCGTATTTGCTAGACCACCATAACAAACTACCTGTATGAGCATCAAACATATACACACCTGCACCCGATGCCTGACCTGTGGTGTTAGCGGTTGCTTGGTCATATAAACGGTTTTCATAACCTGCATCATAACCACCACCCACAAACATCACCAGACGGCGCTGACCCTGCCATCTTACAAAACCAAGGACAGGTTTTGACCAGCTTTGACCCATGTAATATAGAGGTGTATTTGGTGCAGCAGATTCTGGTGCGATATGGAATTTTAATTTTGGAGCATCCACATTAGATAAATCTAGAGCGTAGTAACTTCGTCCGCCCATGCGCATACCACCATACACCCACTGCAATCCAAAACCACCAAGATTGGTAGAGGTTGCTGCCATATTGTTTGGGTCATTTACAGTAAATCCACCCGACTCCAATGCTTTGTATTGGGTATAAGCTGTCCACTGTCCATCCATGCCATAGTTCATAGAACCTAACGCTGTTTCAGCATCTTGGAAGTTTTGGCGATTATCAGGACGAGTTGTAGAACCTGTTATCATTTCCTGAGGAACAAAAGCAACTTTTTCCATCCCTGTTTGAGTATTAACTACATGAATCATGCCTTGAGTGCTGCCATACAACAAATAATCTTCACGACCGTCTGAAGTATTTAAACCACCACTATCACGCACAACTTTACCCGTTTGAGTTAAAATGATGGGCGTGGAGTGCAGCACTGCACCAACTTGTCTTAACTCTGGAATTGTTGGTAAGGCACTTTGTTCAACTGGTGTACCATTAACATCCACCCTATAACCCAAAGCATTCAACCAAGCATTACGATAAACCAAATTGCTTAATACCGCGTTACCACCATATAGGTTGTTTACAGTAACTTTAGTTAAAGGAGTATTTACACTTCTATCAGTGTTTGTAAATACCTGTCTTTGATTTTGACGTAATGGCAATTTGGAGGCCACACCAGCATCCCAATAGCCAGTAGCGCCAGAGTTAATAAATCCAGTGTCGTCAAACAAAGGATTGCCATCTTTACCTAAAATCTTTTGATTTTTAACAAGATACTTATTCATATCACCCGCCCAAAACCTATAACTTGAACCAACCTTGGGGGTGAATGTACCATAATAAGCATCATCCATATAACGAAGTGGATTTAATGGATTAACCGGAATAAATGGCTGACCTGTAACCACTTCAGGAATGTCTGTAGTTATTTGACTAATAAAGGCATTAATACTATTAACCACATCTTCAGAACGGTTACCTGAATACCAACCACCTTCTCCTTTAATTCCCCATCGAGCAAAGTTTAATGGACTATGAATTACGTCCACATAAGAACGTCTACCCCCATCAAAAGCAAGCAAAGTTGCCTCGCTAGGTAAAGTTCTGGCATAATCATCAATAGCTTTTAGGTTTTCTGTTTTTTTCTTATTGGAATCATAAGCAGGCGCAAAGATATAAGGACGACCAAAACCTACTGCTGCTGTTTTAAATTTAATACCATGAGGGTTTTTTGTGCCATCAAGCAAGGTTTCAGAAAATTTATGGATACATGTCCAGTCATCATCACCACAACTAAAACTTGAACCTTGGCTACCCAAAGCTAAACGCATCATACGCTCTTCGCCAGGTAAAATAGATGGGGCACCATCTGAGAGCATATAAACACCCTGGCCATTACATACTCGTTCACGTTCAGGTTGAGTTAGAGATTCTGGAGCTTGATAAGTTTTTCTATCAGCTTTTTTGGCATCAAAACTAGAAAATGGAAAACCAGAACCTGAATAACCATAAGTAGGACTATAATAACCCCACAACATTCTGGCATTTGGCTGTTGAGCTGGTCGAAAATAGCTACTTAACAAGTTTTGAGGGATTGCCGTTGGATAGATAAAACTAGTGTCACCACCAATTGCGCCTCTAGGAGCTTCACTAGCATTAAATACCCATCTAGAACATATACCATTTGGTTGCCAGGTTGTGCACCAGCGTTGAGCAAAAGACCGGGTATCTTGCATGTAGAGCTGACGCATGGTAACATCATTTTCAAGAGTGGTTGTACCCATCATGTAGGACACAACTTCGGCATAGCTACGTGCGGTTGGCGTTGATGAATAAGCTCGGAAAATTTGTTCGTCTTTTAATAAATCTAATAAATGCTGACGTTGGGTCTTACCATTGACCACTTCATCAAGCGGACGAGCAGGCACACGTACCGCTCCTGCGTCACGATAATATGGCTTATCTGGTGAGTTTAAAGGGTCGCCAGTTGGTGTCCATGGCTGACCATTTTGACGAGCAACAACTCCCAAAGTTGCAATACCAATAATTTTATCGTCGCTTAATCTTTCAATACCTTTGACTGGATTGCCAGCAAGTGTGTCATACAGTGCCTCTTTTAATCGGCTCATGCGATCATAACAACGGTAAAATTGGTCACCACCTGTACCCATTAAATTACAGCCTTTTGGGTCAGTAACCCACGCTCCTGGTGCTTCAGGATAATAATAACGAGATCTAGCATAATAGTTGGCATTATTGACCTGATTTTTTGGAATATCACAAAAACTTCGACTATAAAGTTTGTTTCCACTGGCATCTACCACATTTTCAGTCTTAATTTTTCTACGGCTAGGATAGCCGCCGCCATAATAACAAGGATTGATGGCTTGAGAATACTGCAGTGCGTAATCCGTTAAAAATGCATCATCACCCATAGAACCTGAAATATCAATGGTTAACATTAGAGTGGTTTTGCCTTTAGTAGCCACCTGATAAATCTCGGTATC
>CAKAQU010000117.1 GCA_916720335.1 uncultured Moraxella sp.
ACGACGTACAAATAAATATAAAACAGCACAAACTGCGCCACCAAGCAAAAAGGGAATTCGCCAACCAAAAAGCATAATATCGTCATTGGACAAATAATTTTCTAGCCCAAGCACCAAAAAAAGTAAGAGCAAAACAGCAAATAATGAACTTGCGGTAACCACGCCCAATCCTAGACCTAAACTTTTATTTGGAAGACGTTCACTTAAATAAACCCAAATTGTTGGAATCAGACCACCAAACGCCATGCCTTGCCCAAGTTTTGCTAAAACAAATAAAAATGATGCTAAAACACCAATATGAGCATCCGTTGGCAAAAGTCCAATGATAAAAGTAAATACACCCATTGCCATGACACTAAGCCCAAAGGCAGGTTTTCGCCCTTCATCATCTGCGTATTCACCAATTAAAAATCCACCAAGAGGCATCGCCAAACAACTAAGTGCAAATAGACCAATTAATTGCATTTCGTAAAACCAATCATGACTTTGCCCAATAAAAAATAGTTCACTAAGCACGTCGTTGAGGTACACAAAAATCATATAATCAAAAAAGCCAATCCCTGCCGTAACCGCGGCAATGGCAATTATGGTTAAATGCGTAGAGGTTAGAGAGTTTGACATGAGTATCCTACCATATGATTTGTGCGTATTATGTCTTGTTTTACAGTTGCTTTTTTGCGCCGTTGTAAATTTTCTGTTTTTGTATTGGCGCCTATTATAATATATTTATAAATTTAATCTATGAATAAGTGATTTATAAAAACCCATCAATGGGCAATAAACTTAAAAGTGCGATATTTGTGCGATTTATTAAAGAGGTTTTTGGCTCTTTGGTGTAAATAACCTCTTGATTGTTTTCTATGGTTCGCCACTGCAATTGATAACTTGGGTTGATTTCTACTTTATAGGTTTGATGCAAAATATCTGGGCTGTTTTGCTTGATTATATCGTTATTAAGAGCTTTATGGATATGCCAAGCAAGCATATTATCATCAATTACCATGCCAAGTTCACTATTAATATTAGCTGAACGAGGGTCAATATTATAAGAGCCAATAAACACTGCTTGATTATCAATTGCAAATGCTTTAGCGTGTAAACTCTTTTTTGTCATCAATGATGGCTTATCATTGTGTTTGTTAATTTGATGTAAGCTATCGGCATTTGCTTTGAGTTCATAAAGCTGAATACCTGACTTTAATAAATCCTTGCGCCAATGCCCATAGCCCATATGCACCAAACGCACATCGGTAGCAGTGTAAGCATTTGTTAAAATGCTGATTTGCACGCCATTTTCGCTAAGCTGTTTTAAAATTTTTACCCCTTTTTTTGTTGGAGCAAAATACGATGAAATAATGCTCAAGCGTTTTTTGGGGGCAGGAAGCATATTGCGTAATTGAGTAACTAACAACCCATTTTCATCAGCATTACCGCTTAATTTTTTAACATCATCGGCCAAAAAATACATGCGAGCCCAACGTAGTGGCATTACATTTTGAATTAGGGTCGTCGTTGAACTATTTTGGGTGGCGATTTGGTAAGTGCTAATTTCAGTAGGGTTGAGTGTAAAATTAAACGCTGTAGGGCTATATTTATTTTGAGTTAAAACCTGTATATCAAATGATAAATTGGATTGCCAATAGCTCTCAAAGCTGGTTTTGATGTCGTCAATTACTTGCCCTGCAACTAGTACATCAAGGTCAGCAAACCTTCTTTTTTGATTGCTGTTTAAATATTCATCACCAATGTTTCGCCCGCCAACAATACTCACTACATTATCAAAGGTCATGCTTTTATTATGCATGCGCGTTTGGCTTTGTCGTGGACGAGTAACAAAATTTAATTTACGATATTTTCGATAAACCAAAGGATTGGCAACTCGTACGGAAATATTGGGATGGCTTGCAAAAGCAGTTAAAATCCTGTCGCGGCTAGGTGAGCTGTTAAAATCATCCAATAATAATCGCACCATAACACCACGTTCGGCGGCAGCCCAAAGCTGTTTTAATAAAAAAATACCTGTAGTATCATCGTGCCAGATATAGTATTGAATATCAATACTTTTTTGGGCGGATTGAGTTAAAAGCGTGCGTGTGCTAAAAGCATCTGAACCTGAAGCAATTAAACGATAGCCTGATAAATTGGGATGTTGAGCTGATTGTTGTTTGATATTTTGTAAAAATGCTGATTCAGATGTCGCGTTTTTTAGCGTATGAGGCTGGTAATCTAATGAATTTTTTGGCAAATGTGGATTTTTTGGTAAACTCTGACAAGCTACCAACACACTGATGCAAATTGCAGATGCCCAAATTTTTAACAATTTAGAGCAAATATTGTCTTGTTTTATTGCCATTAATTAATCTTCAATTAAGGAAAATTCTTCACTGTATAAGCTCCAATTAAGCTTGGTTCGGCAGGCTTGGTAAAAATCGATACCAATAGGGTGTAGTAGTATCAATGATTTATCATGTTTGGTAATCAAAAGTGTTTGGTCGCTTTTTAACGGTACACTAGCTTCCCCGTCTGAGCTTACCATTGGCTGGGTACGATTATCTTTATTGATATTAATGCTAATTTTACTGGTGCCTGTAACTACGATTGGACGGCTAGATAATGTGTGTGGATGCATGGGCGCAAGACAGATGGCGTCTAAGTTTGGATGAATAATAGGGCCGCCTGCAGACAAAGAATAAGCAGTGGAACCTGTTGGTGTGGAGATAATCAGACCATCAGCATGTTGGCGATATACGGCAACATTATCAATTTTTAGATTAAAATCAATAGTATGTACTGATTTTCCAGCATGAAGTACAACATCGTTTAAAGCAAAACTTTCATGAAAAACACAAGGTTTGTCATAATCATCTTGTCCTAATATCTGCATTTTTAATAAAAAACGCTCATCAGTGTGGTAGTTGCCTTGCAGGATTTGCAGTAATTGTTCTTCTAATTTGTCAGGATTGACATCGGCTAAAAATCCTAAACGACCACGGTTAACACCTAAAACAGGAACACCTGTACCTGCTAATAGCGAACCAGCCTGCAAAATAGAACCATCGCCACCAACGACAATTACCAAATCACAGTATTCGCCCATCCGCCAACGTGGCACAATCTTGATGTGATGCTCATCTGTGTGATTAAAATCTATTAAAATTCCTTCAATGCTAGCGGTACTGGTATCAATAATTGTTAAAAGGTTCCATCGATGTAATAGCTCAATAAGCTGATTAAGTGTGGTGGTGATACTTTTTTTGCCCGCCCGTCCAATCAGTCCAATTTTTTTAAAATGGCTGCGTGTTAAAGTGTGCACTGTGGTCATGGTTTTTGATGGATAAATTAAGGTAGGCGTATCATACCGAAAGTTTTTCATAAGCTCAAGAAAAACAAGTGCTAAGATAAAATCGCATACAAATTTGTAACTATCCTTTAGGTCTATTGTAAAATTTTATTAAGTTTGTCCAAAATTGATTGATTTATTTAATTATTTATTGTATAAGAAAAGTTCTCTTATATTTTGATTTATTGGTTAATTTTAAAGGAAAACTATGGCAAACCCAATTATAAGCCGCACTGAACTTGCTGTTGGTGCTGTTCCAATGACGGTTAATGGCGTGGTCAAAAAAACCGCATTTTTATTAGGGCTATCCGCTTTTGTCGGTTTTGGTATCTTCTTTTTTACATTGATGGGTGCAATTGCACCAGGCATGTTGTATATGCTAGCGATTGTTGCTGTTTTTTCAGCAATGGGCATTGGGCTTTTGATGGCGTTTAAACCACATTTAGCTAAGACATTATCAGTTCCTTATGCAATGATTGAAGGAGTGTTTTTAGGAGCGGTCAGTGCGGCAGCCTACTACAAAGCACCTAGCGTTCCTTTGATGGCATTATCTGCAACCTTTATTACTGCAGCGGTGATGCTAACTTTATACACAACAGGCATCATAAAAGTGGGTGAAAAATTTCGTTCCATCATCACATCAGCAACCATTGCCATTGCTATTGTGTACTTTATTCAGTTAGGCATGAGCTTGATTTTTAGCAGCAGTATTCCGGGACTTTTTGGCGGCGGTTTGATTGCCATTGGTTTTAGTGTATTTGTTACTATTATTGCATCCTTTAATTTGTTGCTTGATTTTGATAATGTAGAACGCAGTGTCAGTTATGGTGTAGACCAAGAATTTGAATGGGTACATAGCGTTGGTATTTTGGCAACATTGGTTTGGATGTATGTTGAAATGTTGCGTTTAATCGGCTATCTACAAAACGATTAATTGTTAATAAAATAAAAAATATCCTCAACAAAAGAGGATATTTTTTTCTTCATAAAAAAAGTGGTGAAATGCATCACCACTTTTTTTATTGTGAGTTAGCCTTTTAGCTGGTCAGCAAAAATATCACCTAATGTTTTAGGTTGATTTTCGGTAGCAGTATTTGATAACTCTTTGATGGCTTGACGCTCTTCAGCTTCATCTTTAGCTTTGATAGACAAAGTAATGCTTCTTGATTTGCGGTCAGCACGAACGATTTTAGCTTCTACTTCCTCGCCAACGTTTAGTACTTTACTAGCATCTTCGGTGCGCTCACGAGCAATATCAGCAGCTGCCAAATAACCTTCCACTTCATCAGCTAGAGTAACGATGGCACCCTTGGCGTCCACTTCTTTTACAGTGCCCTTAACGATAGCCCCGCGCTCATTAGCGGCCAAGTATTCGTTAAATGGGTCAGAATTTAGCTGTTTAATGCCAAGACTGATGCGGTTATTTTCAGCGTCAACTTGTAGTACTTGCGCTTCTACAGTTTCACCTTTGCTGTAGTTGCGGATGGCATCATCGCCACTTTCAGTCCAAGAGATATCAGACAAGTGAACCAAACCATCAATACCGCCTTCTAGACCAATGAACAAGCCAAAGTCAGTGATTGATTTGATGGTACCTGTGATTTTGTCACC
>CAKAQU010000118.1 GCA_916720335.1 uncultured Moraxella sp.
AGCCAATGCAAAGTTTTTATCGGTTTTGGCTTGTTTGCGCTCAGCGATTTTTTGTAAAATCTGCAGCTCAGACAGTCCATTATCGTTAACATTAGCTTGTAAAAATTTCTGTGGTGGCAATTGAGCAATGTTTAGCGAGTGCGCCAAGGTTTTTAATGAACAGGCAAAATACAGTACTTTTTCTTTGTTATCATCTCGGACTGCTTTATTGATTTCACCAGCCAAACCAAACAGAACACTTACGGCTTTGGCAGTATTAAAATCATCATTCATGGCTTGAGAAAATGCTTGCCCATATTCATTTTGCCAAAGCGTATTTTGAACGGTAATTTCAGCAAATTGTTCGGCAGATTTTAAAGCCTGATATAGACGCGACAAGGCGTTATGAGCTTCTTTAAGAGCTGCATCGGAAAAATTAATTGGATTTCTATAATGGCTGGATAAAATAAAAAAGCGAATCGTCTCAGGATGAAAGTCTTTTAGTACATCTTTAATGGTAAAAAAATTACCCAAGGATTTACTCATTTTTTCACCATCAACATTCACAAAGCCAACATGCAGCCAATGATTAGCATAGGTTTTGCCAGTTGCTCCTTCACTTTGGGCAATTTCATTTTCATGATGAGGAAAAGTCAAATCATGACCACCACCATGAATATCAAAGGTTTCACCAAGGCAGCAGGTGCTCATTGCCGAACATTCAATATGCCAGCCTGGGCGACCCAATCCAAATGGTGACTGCCAGTGTGGTTCTGACGGTTTGGCGGTTTTCCATAACACAAAATCAAAAGGATTATGTTTATCTAAAACACTATCCACGCGCTCGCTTGCGCCCGCCTGCATTTGCTCCAGACGACGCTTGGATAATTTACCATAATCAGAAAATTTATCTACTGCATAATAGACATCGCCACTCTCACCTTGATAAGCTAACTGTTTATCCAAAAGCTTACCAATCATTGTCTGCATTTGGGGGATGTATTCGGTAGCTTTTGGTTCTTGATTAGGACGCAAACAGCCCAAAATATCAGCATCTTCATGCATGGTTTTAATAAAGCGACTTGTTAGCTCACCAATACTTTCGCCATTTTCGTTGGCACGTTTGATAATTTTATCATCAATATCAGTAATATTGCGCACATAATTAACATCATAACCCAATTGACCAAGCCAGCGGACAATCACATCAAACCCAACCATAACTCGCGCATGACCGATATGACAATAATCATACACCGTCATACCACAGACATAAATGCCAACTTTGCCGTCTATCATTGGGACAAAGGGGCGTTTTTGAGCAGTCAGCGTGTCATATAGATGCAATGTAGTCATAAATTTGCCTTAATGTGATTGTTTTAGAGTTTTACAATGGTTTTGAAGGTCAATTAATACGTATCATCGCCTTCGACAATGGTAACCTCGGTATTGTCATTGTGTGTATGTTGTTTTTTAGATTCAGTAGGCTTACTTTCGGTTTTAGTAGCTGTTTCTGCTGGTTTATCAGCTTTGGTAGCTGGTTTTTCACTTGGTGTTTTTTCTACCTGCTGAACCGTATCAGCTTGTCGTTCATTTTTTGGCACATCATCATCCTGCAAAATGGCATTTTCAGGACGTGGCGGACGACTTTGCTGTTGAATCTGCGGGATTGGTTGAGGCTGTGGAGCTTGGCGAATTGGCACATTTGGTGGTGGCACGATGTGTGTTTGGTGACCAGCATTGTTATTATCGCGACGTGCGGTTGTGCGATTTTCGCTATTAATGGCGGTGGCAGCTTTTGCCAAAACTTTACTGGCAATGGCAAAAATTGGATTTTGTGTATCAATGCTAACGGCTTCACCGTCCACATTAAAGGTAAATTTAGACACCAAACGATTGGCACCAACCAACGCCACGCCTGCTTCAATTGCCTGCTCTTCTAGGCTTGCCACGCGTTCTTTTGCTAAGGTCTTATTAATAAAATTAACATCTTGTTCTGACAAAACAACGTGCAAATCGGCATGGCATTCGCCATTTTCATACACTGCATTTTGAATTTCAATGCCCGTTGTTGCCAATCGCGATTTTAGCTGCTGTTCTAAATTTTTGCCCTTAACTTGTGATAAAGCATTTTGCAGCATTTCATCGCCAACAGCAGATACCACGTTATTTTTGATGTTTGGACTATCACAATCAATCAAGGGTCTTGGAGCAACTTCTGGAGTGGCAACTTCTTCTGTTGGCGCTTTAGTTTTGATTTGTTCAGATTCTGGTTTTTCTTTTTTACCACAGCCAATCAAAGCCAAAGTCAAAAAAGAAACCCCCGCTAAATATTTTAATGATGTTTTCATGTGATTTACCTTAATTCATTTATTTGTTTGCCAGCACCCATCAATAAACCTTATTGGTGGACAAAATGGGTAAATTATATCATAATCAACTCAACAGTCAGCATATCAAATCTGATAATCGCTATTTTGTTACAAATATTAACTTAAAACATTACGTTAAAATTATCCATCCAAAACAATTACTAAATTATAATGAATCAACTCATCAATCAATACGACCGTAATTTTGACCCAATTGCTGATCACTTTGCCAAAAAAGTTTACGGCAGTCTCAAGGGACAAATTCGCCTTGCTGTTTTAAATCAGGATATATCAGAGCTGCTAACCCACTTGCCCAATCGCCCTCTAAAAATTTTAGATGTTGGCGCTGGCATGGGGCAAATTAGTTTAAATTTAGCAAAAAATCATCAAGTTACCTTAAATGACATTTCACAAAATATGCTAAATAAAGCTAAAGAGAATGCTCTATCTTTAAGCAGCTCACCAGAATCAAACATTGAACAAAATTTGCGTTTTATTTGTTGCCCTTACCAAGATTTATACAAAAAGCTAACTTGCGAAAAATTTGATGTTATCTTATGCCATGCTTTATTAGAATGGCTTGCCCATCCTGATGAAATTATGGGGTTTTTTGATAACTTTTTGGCAGAAAATGGACTTTTATCTTTGTGTTTTTACAATCCTAGTAGCGTAATTTATCGCAACTTGGTTATGGGAAATTTTTATCAACTAGACACACCAAAACCTGCTACCAAAAAAAGTCTTACTCCCAATAATCCTGTAGCATTTGATGAAGTGCAGCAGTGGCTAAACAACCATAATTATCAAACCTTAATACGTTCTGGAATACGGGTATTTTCCGATTATGCTCCGCTGAAACGTGGCGGGTTAAACCATCCAGATGACGTCATCGCCATGGAATTAAAATACGCTCGCACTGAACCTTTTTGGCGAATGGGTCGTTATTTACATTTGGCTGCTCGTAAAATTACGGATAAATCTGATAAACAATGCTTGTAATTTTAATCTTACACCACCATTAAGCCAATTACTTAAGTAATGATTTACAACAATAACCAAAATTGAGTACGCCATATTATGAATGATAAACCAAAAGACAGTTTGCAACTACCAAGCTTACCACTACTTGCAGTGCGTGATGTGATTGTATATCCTTATATGCAAATCGCTTTGTTTGTTGGGCGCGCCCAATCCCTAACAGCCATTGACATTGCCAAACAAGACTTTGGCGGAACACTGTTTGTGGTATCACAAGAAGATTCTTTAAATGAAGATATTGATGTTAATAATTTATATCAATATGGTACGGTGTGTCGAGTTATCAGCACGATGCCCCATGAATCAGATGAAAATTGCCTAAAAGTACTCATAGAAGGCATTGAGCGGGCAAGACTGATTGACATCAAACAAGCAAACAATAAAGATGGTGCCTTAACAGCAATTTTTGACCCACAAAACCTAGAAAACAGCCTAGACGCCGCGCAAACTGACGAGCAAAAAAGCCAGCTATTATCACTATTTGAAAAATATGGCGAAACCAACCTACGCAATATCCGAGAACTTTTGCAAGTTGCTGTAAACATTGATAATCTTTTAGAACTCACCTATTTTATCGCAACGCGTGTTGCTTTATCATTGTCTCAAAAACAAGAGATTTTAGACAGTGATGACTTACTGGCAATTTGTCAGCGGCTGCAAGAATTTTTTATCAACAATCAAACTGAACAATCCATCGAAAACCAGCTGCAAGAAAGTGTTCGTAAGCAGATGGAAAACAATCATCGAGAATATTTTTTAAATGAAAAAATGAAAGCCATTAAATCAGAATTATCTGATTTAAATAATGGTGCTGATGATGAAGATGGCGAGCTAGAAACACGATTAAAAGAGGCCGACCTACCCCAAGAAGTACGTAAAAAAGCTGAAACTGAATTTAAAAAATTAAAAATGATGCCATCGGCTTCGTCTGAAGCGTCGGTGGTGCGTGGCTATGTAGAATGGATTTTAGATACACCTTGGAACAAATCTACCAAAGTCGCCATCAACCTTGCTAAAGCCAAAGAAACGCTTGATAAAGATCATTATGGTTTGGACGATGTTAAAGACCGTATTTTAGAATATTTAGCGGTACAATCGCGCGTGGATAAAATCAAAGGTCCTATTTTATGTTTGGTTGGACCTCCAGGTGTTGGTAAAACATCACTGGGTGAAAGCATCGCTCGTGCCACAGGTCGTAAATTTGTACGTATGGCACTGGGCGGGGTGCGCGATGAAGCTGAAATTCGTGGACATCGACGCACCTATATTGGCGCAATGCCCGGGAAAATTGTACAGTCTTTATCCAAAGTAGAAGTAAAAAACCCACTATTTTTACTTGATGAAATTGACAAGATGGCACAGGATTTTCGTGGCGACCCTGCAAGCGCTTTATTAGAAGTGCTTGACCCGTCACAAAATCATAGTTTTAATGACCATTATTTGGATTTGGATTTGGATTTATCTGAAGTTATGTTTATTTGTACTGCCAACAGTATGAATATCCCGCCTGCATTACTTGACCGTATGGAAGTAATTCGTTTGCCGGGTTATAC
>CAKAQU010000119.1 GCA_916720335.1 uncultured Moraxella sp.
AATCAACTGGCGATGATTTGGAATATCGTGCCAGTTTTAACAAAGATAGCAAAGGCACGGTAACTCTTGTTTGTGATTTTAGCACCTAAAACACCACTTATTTAAAAACAGTCTGTTGCCCACAGGCTGTTTTTACCTCAAGCATGACAACTAAAGACTTTTTAGCAAAATTTTGCTAAACTGTGTCCTTTTAAGTTGCCTTTGTTTGTGTCACATTCTGCCCTTTTACCCACCCAGTTTGTCTTATATGCTAATGATGGTTATGCTAGTCATATTGTTAGGCTGCTTTTGGCAGAAAAACAGCTTAATTTTCACCTCCAAATCATCCAAGACGATTTCCCTGATGTATTGGCTGAGCTTAATCCCTATGGCACGCTACCAATTTTAGTAAGTCGTGACTTAGCATTATATGAAATCAATGTAATTTTTGAATATTTAGAAGAGCGTTTCGCCGCTTATTCACTTTTACCCGCCGACCCAAAACAACGCGCCATAATACGAACACTGGCATGGCGAATACAAAAAGATTGGTTTTATTTGGGTGATGATTTACAATTACACATCCACGACACAACCAAAAAAGATTTTGCTGATATCTTTGCCACTTTATCACCCATTTTTGGAAAATACCCTTTTTTTATGAATGACCAATTTAGCTGGTGCGATGTGTTATTATTACCTCTTTTGTGGCGATTGCCCAAAATGGGGGTAACACTACCTAAAAAACACTGTCAAGCGCTACTTGATTATCAAAAACGTTTGTTTAGTCGTCCAAGTTTTCAGCAATCTATTAAACATCCAACACAGGAACAATATTATGAGCAGCTCTAACAACCAAGACATAACACTTAGTCCAAAACGCCCCTATTTTTTACGTGCCATGCATGAATGGCTAACAGAAAACAATTTTACACCCTATTTGATGGTAGATACCACCAATGAACAGGTTATCGCCCCAAAGGGTTATGATACCGATGGGCGTTTGGTTTTAGCAATATCGTATCAAGCCACCAAAGATTTATTTATAGACAATCAAGCAATCAGCTTTGCCAGTCGTTTTGGTGGCGCATCACACGATATTTGGGTGCCAATGGCTGCAGTGATTGGTATTTATGCCAAAGAAAATCCTGAGGAAGGATTGTTTTTTGACCCATCAGAATATGATAATTACACACCAAAAACTGATGATACACCACCGGCACCGCCCAAAAATGGTGGACATTTAAAATTTGTATAATATAGCGTTACCAATATTGGATAAGATGACAAAATAATAAGTAGGTAGATATGAGCAGAAAAATTCTTGTAACCAGTGCTTTACCCTATGCCAATGGACCAATTCATTTAGGGCATTTGGTTGAGTACATTCAAACCGATATCTGGGTGCGTGCCATGAAATCTTTAGGGCATCAGGTAACCTATGTATGCGCAGATGATGCACACGGTACAGCAATTATGTTAAAAGCTCAAGCCAATGGCATTACCCCAGAACAACAAATCGCTACTGTCAAAGCCGAACACGAAAAAAGCTTTGCAGGATTTTATATTGATTTTGACAATTATCATTCCACGCACAGTTCAGAAAATGAATTTTTCAGCCATCAAATTTATACAAAGTTGGCGAGTCAAGGTTATATTTTTACCAAAGATGTTGAGCAATTATTTGATACTGAAAACGGTTTATTCTTAGCTGACCGTTTTGTCAAAGGCGAATGCCCAAAATGCCATACCAAAGACCAATATGGCGACAACTGCGAAAATTGTGGGACGACTTATAATGCCACTGAACTGATAAATCCCTACTCCACCTTAAGTGGACAAAGTCCAGTTATTAAATCCAGTAAACATTATTTTTTTGATTTATCACAATTTAATGATTTTTTACAGTCTTGGACAAAAGACAATAAACGCCTTCAGCCATCCATTGCCAATAAATTGGATGAGTGGTTTACATCAGGTTTAAACCCTTGGGATATTAGCCGTGATGCACCCTATTTTGGTTTTAAAATTCCCAATACACAAAGCAATGAACCTGATAAATACTTTTATGTTTGGCTTGATGCTCCAGTTGGCTATATGGCAAGTTTTAAAAATCTATGCGACAAAACTGGGTTCGACTTTGACGAATATTTTAATAAAGACAGTCAAACTGAACTGTACCACTTTATTGGCAAAGACATTGTTTATTTTCATGCTTTATTTTGGCCTGCAATGCTTTATGGAGCAGGCTATCGTACACCAACCGCCATTAATGCCCATGGATTTTTAATGGTAAATGGCGAAAAAATGAGTAAATCTCGCGGTACTTTTATTAAAGCTGATACCTATTTAGAAGCGTTAAACCCTGAGTACTTGCGTTATTATTTTGCCAGTAAATTAAGCGCCAGTGTCGAAGATATCAACCTTGATTTAGATGATTTTATGCAAAAAGTCAATTCAGATTTGGTAGGAAAAATCGTCAATATCGCTTCACGTTCCGCTGGTTTTATCCATAAAAATAGCAATGGTGTTTTATCTAAAACTTGCAGTGAACCCAAACTTTTAGCCGATATTATTGCCATTGGCGATGAAATCTCTACCGCTTATGAAGCTCGCGAATTTTCTCGCGCTATGCGTCTTGTGATGAGCGTTGCCGATAAAGCCAATGAATACATTGACACTAAAAAGCCATGGGCATTAAATAAAGAAGCGGACAAACAAGCTGAAGTGGTTGATATTTGTTCAGTTTGTTTAAACATCTTCCGTCAACTTGTGATTTATCTTGCGCCTGTATTGCCAAAACTTGCCGAAGATGCCAAGTTATTTTTAAATATTGATGAGTTAAGTTTTGCCAGTCGCCATAATTTACTACTGGGTCATACCATCAACACCTTTAAACCCCTAATGAATCGTATTGAAAAAGAAAAAATTGATATCATGGTAAATGCATCTAAAGAAAATCTAAGCCCTCAAGCTTCTAACACAACAACTGAATATATCGGAATTGACGATTTTGCAAAAGTTCAAATGACAGTTGCTCATGTTTTAGCGTGTCAAAAGGTCGAAGGCGCAGATAAGCTATTGCAATTTAGTCTTGATGTTGGTGAAGGCCAACCTAGAAACGTCTTTAGTGGCATTGCCAAATTTTATCAACCTGAAGAATTAACAGGTAAAAAAGTAATTTGTGTTACCAATCTTGCACCAAGAAAAATGAAGTTTGGTATATCAGAAGGCATGATTTTATCTGCTGAAAAAGATGGGCAATTGCAAGTGGTGATTTTGCCTGATGATATGAAGATTGGGGCAAAATTAGCCTAAACTTTTCATCATCAAGTGGTACGCAAACAAAATTCTGGCAGAAAAATCATACATATCGATATGGATGCTTTTTTTGCCAGCATCGAACAAAGAGATAATCCAGATTATCTTGGCAAACCTTTGGTTGTTGGTGGTAATCCTGATGGGCGAGGTGTGGTAGCGGCAGCAAGCTACGAAATACGACCATTTGGCGTACGTTCAGCAATGAGCTGTTATGAAGCCAAAAAACGTTGTCCACACGCCATTTTTGTACGCCCACGTTTTGATGTGTACCGCCAAGTTAGTCGTAAAATCCAAGAAATCATGCTCACCATTACGCCTTTGGTTGAACCTTTATCACTGGATGAAGCCTATTTAGACGTTACAGGTCAGCCACATTTTCAAGGTTCGGCAACCTTGATGGCAAATCATCTGCGTCAAAAAATCTGGGAAAGCACCCATTTGACAGCATCAGCAGGCGTTTCATTTAATAAAATGCTGGCAAAAATTTCATCGGACATTAATAAGCCCAACGGTATTTTTGTAATTACGCCCAATATGGCAGATGATTTTATTGACCGATTGGCAATTGAAAAATTTTTTGGTATTGGAAAAGCTAGCCAAAAAAAGTTGCATAATCTAAACATTTATTACGGTCATCAATTTAGGCAGCTGCCTTTAGAAAAACTTATTGAACTGTTTGGTAATAAACGCGGTATTTTTTATCATCAAATTGCTCAAGGAATTGATACAAGAGAGGTTTTACCCAATAGAACTCGGAAATCCATTGGCACAGAGACCACCTTTACCCATGATTTAACTGATAAAACGCAAATTTTTTACCACATCGGTTTAGAAAACCAAAAAGCTTTTGATGAATTAAATCGTCGTGGGTTATGCGCTTATTGCGTTACTTTAAAAATTAAATATGGCAATTTTCATCAAATTACCCGCAGTCATACTCAAAAACAATCCTTTACAAGTGCAAAAGCAGCCCTATTTTGGCTAGAAAAATTATTTTTAGACACACCCGAAGAACTGCCCATTCGCCTAGTTGGGGTTACATTTTCACATTTAGCAGAAAAACATCACGAAAAAATTCAGCCAGATTTATTCGCTGATATCATCTAACTTTTTGTTGATATAAACTCAATTTTAATCCACCAATAGGAAACTAAATGACGTACTTTTTATGAATGTGTGTACAGTTCATCACATACAAAAGCCATCAAGCTATGCTATAATTTGTCATTTTCTATAAAATATAAACAATATCATGAGCCAATATCTATCACAAATTCAAAATCGTCGTACATTTGCCATCATTAGCCACCCTGATGCAGGTAAAACTACGATGACTGAAAAACTGCTACTTTGGGGGCAAGTCATTCAAAAAGCAGGTGAAGTTAAAAGCCGTAAAACTGATAAACACGCAACCAGCGACTGGATGAGTATGGAACAAGAACGGGGAATTTCCATCACGACATCCGTTATGCAATTTCCTTACGCCAATCATATGGTCAATCTATTAGACACCCCAGGGCACGCCGACTTTTCAGAAGATACTTATCGCACATTAACGGCTGTGGATTCTGCCTTGATGGTAATTGATGGCGCAAAGGGCGTGGAAGAGCGCACCATCAAAC
>CAKAQU010000120.1 GCA_916720335.1 uncultured Moraxella sp.
TGATGAGCATCGCGATATTATCATGATTAATGAGGCCGCTCAACGCCTTTTACGTTTACCAACCAATGTAGAGCTTTGCAACACCCCTGCTAAAATGGTTGATTTAGCGCGCCTGATTGTTAAAGAACACCCCACACTCATCCACTGGTATCGTACAATTAGTCCGGATTTATCGGTTTCTTGGATTTATGAATTAAAACCTGATAATAACAACCCATCAGATAAACTGCGTCTTAATAACAGACCTTTGGCAAGTTATGGTCAATTAATTATCATTGAAGATATTAGCCGTGAACAAACTCACGCTCAACGTTTAAAACTTGCCAGCTTAGGGCAATTATCCGCCAGTATTGCTCACGAAATTAGAAACCCTTTAGCAGCAATTAGTCAAGCCAGTCAGTTATTGATTGAGGATGTTAATACTCAAGACCCCAATAGCGAACTTTATCGGATGATTTTTCAGCAAACTCGCCGTGTTAATAACATTATTGAGGATGTTTTAAGCCTTTCGCGTCAAGAAATTCCTGACCAAGAAGCAGTTAATGTATATCGTTGGCTTACTGAATTTTTAGCGCATCATTTTTATGATAAAAATATTTTGGTTAATATTGCAGGCAATGAACGTACTACGGTTATTTATTTTGACCCTAATCACCTGGAACAAGTTATGATTAATTTGGTGAATAACGCACTACGCCACACAGTGCCCCTAACAGGTCAAGCTGATGTAGAAATTAAAGTAACCAGGCATGGTGAACGGGCATTTATTGATGTAATAGATAATGGTATGGGCGTACCTGACCAAGATATACCGCAACTTTTTCACCCATTTTTTACCACCAGTAAAAAAGGTACGGGCTTGGGTTTATACCTTTCTCAATCATTTAGTGAAGCCAACAATGCCAAGATTCGTTACCTAAAAGATGATAAAAGCTGTTTTCGTCTAATTGCTTCAACCCAAAGACGTTTAACGCATTAGTTGCCAATAAATTTATTAAGATGCTTTTTAATATTTACAGAATCTAACAAATATTACTATAAGTTTTCCTAATCCATACTATTTTCTGAATAGGCTTAAACTTTAGTAAAAAATGTTTTATAATGGTAAATCGTACAGACAAAATTGAGGTTATCTTGCCATGCAAAGTAAAGCCACCGCTTTAATTATTGATGATGAAACTGACCTTTGTCATTTAATGAAATTAACCCTAAATAAAATGGGGATTGCCAGTGATGTTGCTTATGATGTCAAAAGTGCCAGAGATTTTTTGGCAAGTAAAACTTACGATTTTTGTTTGACAGACTTGGCATTACCAGATGGCTCTGGCATGGATTTAGTCAAACAAATCACCAGTCAAACCGACATGCCGGTTGCCGTCATCACCGCTCATGGCAATGAGATGATTGCGATTGAAGCTTTAAAACTTGGCGCGTTTGACTTTGTTAATAAGCCTTTAGAATTGCCGCGATTACGTGCATTGGTGGAATCTGCCCTAAAAGCAGGCGCTGATATCCGTGCCAATACAGATATCCCTCAATCTTTTGATACTCAAAATCAACCTATTGCTCAAAAAACAACCGATGATACCTTATTAGACCAAAGACTAATTGGTGATAGCCTGCCTATGCAGCAGCTACGTAATACCATCAAAAAACTTGCTCGCTCACAAGCGCCTGTTTTCTTATGGGGCGGTTCAGGTACAGGTAAAGAAGTGGTTTCTCGTCTGATTCATGACCTAAGTCCACGCCGTGATGGCAGTTTTGTGCCCGTAAACTGTGGAGCAATTCCTAGTGAGCTGATGGAATCGGAATTCTTTGGACACAAAAAGGGCAGTTTTACAGGTGCAACAGCTGATAAAATTGGGTTATTCCAACAAGCTGATGGTGGCACGCTATTTTTAGATGAAGTTGCTGACTTACCGCTTGCTATGCAAGTTAAATTATTACGCGCCATTCAAGAAAAAACCGTGCGTGCCATTGGTGACACCAAAGAAGTGCCTGTAGACATTCGAATTGTTTGTGCCACCCACAAAGATTTGGCGGCACTGGTGCAAAAAGGCGCATTTCGTCAAGATTTGTTTTATCGCATTAACGTCATTGAGGTTAAACTACCCGCTCTTAATGAACGCCGTGCTGACATTCCCATGCTTGCTAAACACTTTTTGGGCATCATTGCCAAAGATTGGCAACTTGGCGGTTTATCACTGACAGATGGGGCAATCACCGCATTAAGCCATCACAACTATAAAGGTAATGTGCGAGAATTGCGCAATATTTTAGAGCGCGCCGTTACCTTAAGTGACAGCCAAACTATTGATGCCCATCATTTAATGCTAAGTGGCGATGATGATGTGGAAACGCTCAGTTTTGATGATTTTGAAATGGACAACACCCATTCGCCTTATTACGATAAGCGTCCGATTTACACCCCTCAACCAATCATCAAAGAAAATCGCACCTCCACAATTCAAGGTTTGCAGATTAGTGGTGCTGCCAATTATGGCACCATTAAAAAAGTAGACAATCATCAAAATGCAGACCATCAAAAAAGCGAAAATCTACCTAAAGAAGGCTTAGAAGCTTATCTGTCTGAACAAGAAAAACAGCTGATCAGCACCGCGCTCATCCGTTCTCATGGCAACAAGACCCAAGCCGCTAAATTACTTGGCATGACTTTCCGTCAGCTACGTTATCGTATGGACAAACTTGGCTTAGGTACAGATGACCACGATGATGAAGAAGAATAAAGCCCTGTTTAGGGCTTTATTAGAATCCTTAAAAGCCGCCTACAGGGTCAAAACTAATACCTGTTGCAAGCTTGCGAGCGTTTGCCAGTAACAAAGTTTGTCTCAACCAATCATCTTGAACGGCTTCTCCAAAATAAATTGCGCCTTCGCCAGACTTATTGTTAAACGCCACGTCAGGCACCACACCAACACCATCAATTTTGCCATCTTGAGCGGTCAAATAATGTGCTGTGGTCAATTTAACCGCTTGATTGTCGCCAATTGGAATCACTGACTGAACAGAACCTTTTCCATAGCTCGTCTCACCAACAATCAAAGCTCGTTTGCCCACCTGAAGACTGCTTGCTAAAACCTCCGATGCTGATGCCGAATAGCGATTTTGTAACACGATAAGCGGAATGTCTTTTAACAATGGCGAACCTTCTGTTGTTAAAATGCGCTCTACGCCATTTCGCCCCGAGACTTTAGCAATGGTTTGGTTTTTGGTAAACAGTGATACCACTTTACCTGCAGACTCCAAAACACCGCCTGGATTATTGCGCACATCCAAGATAATACCTCGAATTGGCACATTCACACGCGACAACGCAGTCAAAATCTGCTCTCGGGTATTATCTTGAAATACAGGTAATTTTATGACTGCCACACCGTCGTACATCAAAGTTTCAATGTTGGTTTTCATGTTTTGGGTACGCTGCAGACTCACGGTTCTTTTTGAACGCCCCTCATGTGACACCACCACGTCAATTTGTGTGCCTGCAATACCATTTAACAGCTGCATTACGTCGTTACCATTATGAGTACTGGCAAGCTTGGTTTCACCAATTTGATGCAGATAATCACCAACAGTGATATTTGCTTTATCGGCTGGAGAATTTTTGGCAACCTCAGTAATCACCCAATGATCATCCACACCCTGCCAAAGTACTTTGACACCAATTCCTGCAACGTTACCGGCAGTAAATGATTGTAAATTTTCATAGGCTTTGGCATCCAAAAATTCCGCATTGCGGTCAAGCTTAGTTAGCATGCCACTCATGGCATTTTTAAATAGCTCTTCATCATTAACATCACCAACGTATTCACGCCTAACCAAATCAACCACTGACACAAAAGTTTTTAATGTGTTTGGTGAAATGGCATTTAATGGCACGCGTCCCTGATGCAATCCCTCAATACCATGCAAAGCGTTGGGTTTACTTTGCAAAGCATCAAGACGGGCTTCATAACGAACTTCGGGTTGATTTTGCAAAATTGGGTCGGCGATGGCTACTGTACAAAATAAAGTCAGCGCCGACACCATCAGTGATTTTTTTATTTTCATGTTGTTTATTGTCATATTATTTAAGTAGTTATCTGACAAAGTTATTCCACAAGCAAACTTTTGCCCGTCATTTCGCTAGGTTTTTCCATACCCATTAAATCCAAAATAGTTGGGGCAATGTCACATAACTTACCACCAGCGCGAACATTTACCATTTTATCACCAACATAAATAAAAGGTACAGGATAGGTGGTGTGCTGGGTGTGCAATTGACCGCTTTGATAATCCTGCATCTGTTCGCAGTTTCCATGGTCAGCGGTGATTAATAAATGACCTTTCATTTGACGTACTGCTGTAACAATCTCGCCAATACAGGTATCTACTGCTTCCATCGCCTTAACCGCAGCATCAAACACCCCTGAATGTCCAACCATATCACCATTGGCGTAATTCACAATTAATACATCAAATTTTCCTGATAAAATTGCTGCTTTTAGTTTTTCAGTTACTTCAAAAGCACTCATTTCAGGCTTTAAATCATATGTTGCCACATCAGGACTTTTAACTAAAATTCGCTCTTCACCATCGTATAATTCTTCACGTCCGCCACTAAAAAAGAAGGTAACGTGCGCGTATTTTTCAGTTTCTGCAATACGTAATTGGGTTTTTTGATGATTTTGCAGATATTCGCCCAAAGTATTGGCAAGACTTGTAGGGTGATAAGCGATGCTAGTTTTAGAATTATCTGCCAATTCATCTGAAAATTTGGTCAGCATAACAAAAGCTGACAACTGAGGATACATATGACGCTCAAATCCTAAAAAATCATCATTTACAAAGGCTTGCGAAAGTTCTCTAGCTCTATCGGCGCGAAAATTCATAAAAATTACGCCATCATTATCAC
>CAKAQU010000121.1 GCA_916720335.1 uncultured Moraxella sp.
AACCTATATGGTAGAAGGCGGTTCTAGTCGTGATTTTCGCCACATTAGCAAATGATGTATACCACGCCAGAATTGCTGCATGTTTTATTGGCTAAAATTAGCGACGTGGTGGTTGATTATTTAGACGCTCAAGTCAAAGCGGGCGCTCAGGTACTGCAGATTTTTGACAGTTGGGGCGGGGCTTTAGCATATCAAGAATTTATTGAGTTTAGCCATAGATATAACCGTCAAATTATTGCCAAACTAAAAGTCAAACACCCAGATGTTCCGATTGTGATGTTTACAAAAGGTGGTGGTTTATGGTTGGATATTCAAGCTGATAGTACCGCTGATGCATTGGGTTTGGATTGGACAGTTAATTTAGCAAAAGCACGCACCACTTTAAAAGAGTGCCAACAATCTTTAAGTTTGCAATATAAAAAAGTTGTTCGCCCCAAAGCCATTCAAGGTAACTTAGACCCAATGCTACTGTTGGGTAGTACTGACGGTATCAAAAAAGCTACCCAAGCTATGTTGAAAGATGCTTATATGGGCGAAAAAACAGGCTATATTGCCAATTTAGGGCATGGCATTACTCAGTGGACAAATCCTGAGCATGCCAAAGTATTTATTGACACTGTGCATGAATTTCAAATCTAATCCATCAGCATTTGGCTACCAATCCAGTGGCGACTGAATTGGTAGGCAATTCGCCCAGAACGACCACCGCGCAAACTTGCCCATTTTAATGCTTCGTGTTTGGCGGCGTCATCTAAGCTGAGTTTGTTTTTGCCTAAATAATGACGAACAATATCTAGATAAGTATCTTGATTCATGGGGTGAAACGATAGCCAAAGCCCAAAACGGTCAGATAAAGACACCGTTTCATCGATGGTTTCATAGGGATTAACTTCACTGGTTTGACCATTATAAATGTTAAGATTGTCTTTCATCATTTGTGGCAGTAGATGTCTGCGATTGCTGGTGGCATACACCAAAAGACGTTCTTGTTCACTATCTAACGCCCCATCTAAAATGCTTTTTAAAGTGCGATAATTTTCATCTTCAACATTGAACGCCAAGTCATCACAAAATACTATATAGTGACAATTGTTATTGGTATTTTTGACAACTTGACGAATTTTATCCAAATGATATAAGTCATCTCGAGCCACTTCTATAACTCTCAAACCTTGGCTGTAAAATTTGGCTAATAACCCTCGTATAAGTGATGATTTCCCAGCTCCTCGACTACCAGTCATTAAAACATGATTGGCGGGCAGACCTTGTAAAAATTGCCGAGTATTTTGTATTAATTGCGCCTTTTGCCCATCAATTCCATGTAAATCATCCAAAGTTAACGATAAATTTACATCAATTGGCAAAAGTGACCCATGACGCCCACCGCTCCAGCGATATGCCAGTATTTCCTTATCTAAATAAATTGTCTGCTTAGTGCGGTCTTTTAAAAATTGTGTCGCCAGTTCAATCAGTTCAGCAGAAATCATAACATATCCTTTTTATCAATTGGTTTGGTAAATTTTATCAATAGTCATCAATTCAATCTTGGTATAACTGTCGGTAAAATCACTGATTTTTTTTATGCGCTTGATAGCATTTAGTCCATCGTGAATAAAGTCATACAAAGGTTGATAGCCGTGTTCATAAGCGGTATTTTTGGCAAAATCAAATGCTTTTTGCACTAAAAAAGAATTAAAGTAGTGATATGATTGTTTGCAGACGTATTCAATATTTTGAGTTTGAGCAATACGTTCTTGTTTTTGGTGAGCCAGAGGATAGGCTTTGGTGATTAAATTCCAATCAATGCCGGTGTCTTGATACATTTGATAAAGTGTGGGGTTATTTAAGATAACTTTTGCCAGCACCAAATCCAGCTCCACCGCCATAACAGCCGCCTTTACCCCCAAAACTCCAGTTGCCAATACATTTTGTGGAATTAATTTTTTTAAGCGACCCGAACCATCTTGGGCTTTTTGACCTGCGGTCAATAATTGATTGGCAACCACATCAAACGCATCATCACTGTAAATACGATGAACAAGATAATCAGCTAAAGCGGCTGTTTGGGGATTGGTAAATAACTGGTTATGAGATTTTCGAATTCGCTGTTTTTGCCAAGTTTGTATGTCTTGTAGTACATGGGCAAGTTTGGCATCTTGATGGTGTGGCAAGGTTTTGTAGTGGGTTAAAGTATCAACCAGTGTTTGGACGTGCGGCATAAGTTTCCCTAATGTAAGTCTATCAAATCAGTTATTAGTCAATGAGTGGAATGTTGCAAAATATCATTTAAATTAATTTCCAACCAATCCACCAAATCTGCAATTTTTTGGCTAGCTTCTTTTCCGTATTTGCTTAAATGATAATCCACATGAGGCGGCACGGTATGGTGAGAGGTACGAATGACCATACCATCTTTTTCCAAATTTTTTAATGTCTGGGCAAGCATACGTTCGCTTATTCCATCAACTTGACGACGAATTTCACTAAATCTTAATGTTTTATTATACAGCACCAACATCACCAAAAACCCCCAGCGACTGGTTAGATGCTCTAAAATTTTACGAGAAGGACAAAGCGATGCCAAAACATTACCACGTTGAAAGTTTTTTAAAAATAAATCATTATTCATATCAATCACTTATAATTTTTTTTCAATGCTTACTTTTATGTAAGTACTTACAAAAAATAATTTAAAAATCTATAATACAATTCATCAAACAAAAAAGCAATGTGTTTGATGATAAAACTAACTTAATGAGGAAAAACGATGGCAAATTTTGCAGTAATTGGGGCGACAGGTTATGTAGGTCGTGCGGTAGTTAATGAATTACTCAATCGTGGTCATAAGGTAACCGCCTTTGCTCGCGGTGCTGATAAAATCCCAGCACAAGACAATTTAACAACAATAAGTGTTGATGTTACAACTGAAGAGTTTGCTCAACAATTGGTAGGCTTTGATGCGGTGGTCAGTGCCTTTAATGCAGGTTGGACAAACCCTAATATTGGTCAAGATTTTATCAATGGAGCAAATGCCATTGTCAAGAATGCTAAAAAAGCTAATGTTGCTTATCTTTTGGTTGTTGGTGGAGCAGGCAGTTTGTATGTAGCGGATGGTGTACAATTGATTGATACACCCGTTTTCCCAAAAGAAATTTATGATGGCGCCAATGCTGCCCGCAATTTATTGACTGATTTAAAAACTCAAACAGATGTTAATTGGGCATTTATTTCCCCACCAGCAGCTTTAGGGGTAACGGGTAATTATAGCGAGGAACGCACAGGTCAATATCATTTGGGCGGTAATACGCTTTTAATGGCGGGTGATAATCCAGCGGGCATTAGTGTGGCGGATTTAGCGATTGCCATTGCTGATGACCTTGAAAATAAAGCCCATTTACACCAGCATTTTACAGTTGCTGCTGTTTAAACTAACTGTCTAAATTCAAATAATAAGACCCAATATATTTATTGGGTTTTATTGTTTATTGGTAGGATAAAATAAAAATAGCTGATTGATGGCTTAGAAAGATTTGGCAAATATGTTACAATATGGAAAGTTATTTTAAATAAAATTTTGCATTTACTTGGCGGATTTATGACAAATTCATCAGCAAAACAACAAACCCCTATGATGGCAAATCTTTTTTTTGCCTTACTGATGACAGGGATGTGTATTTATTTTTTATGGTGGGGATTGGATTACACCCATTATAATCAAGTTATGTTATTTTTGGTGGCGAGTTTTTTTGGGATTTTTATGGCATTTAACATCGGAGGAAACGATGTTGCCAACTCTTTTGGGACTTCCGTTGGGGCAGGAACTTTAACCGTAACGCAGGCTTTAGCGGTTGCTGCAATTTTTGAAGTATCGGGCGCGGTTTTGGCAGGTGGTGCGGTAACTGACACCATTCGTAGTGGCATTGTGGATATTGGCGAGCTGCATGTTTCACCAAACCAGTTTATTTATTTGATGTTATCAGCGCTGGTTGCAGCAGCGTTTTGGCTTTTATTTGCCACCAAAAAAGGTTTGCCAGTTTCTACGACACATGCCATTATTGGAGGAATTGTTGGCTCTTCAATAGTGCTTGGGGTTCATGTTGGTGGTGCAGGTTTTGCTTTTTCTACTGTAAAGTGGGCAAAGATTGGTGAGATTGCCATGTCTTGGGTTATCTCTCCACTACTTGGGGGGATTTTTTCTTACTTTTTATATGGACTGATTAAACGGCATATTTTGGCTTATAATGACAGTATGGAAGTTGAAGTAAAAGCATTAAAAGCCGAAAAAAAAGCATTAAAACGCAAACAAAAAGAATATTTTGAACACCTATCCGAAGATGAAAAAATCCACTATACCGCAGCTTTACTGCGAGACCAAGAAATGTATAAAGATTCAGACGTTGTTGCTGAAGATTTAGAAACTAATTACTATAAAGAGCTGCATTCTATAGAAGAAAAACGCGATGGCATAGACACCCTAAAAGCTCTAAAAACTTGGGTACCATTTATTGCAGCTTTGGGCGCAGTGATTATGACGGCAATGGTGGTGTTTAAGGGCTTGGCTCATACAGGGCTGAATCTTTCTACACTACATGCAGGCTTAACCATGGGTATGATTGGAGCGATGGTGTGGCTGACCGCATTTATTTATACCAAAACCATACGTGGTAAACATAAAGAAGATTTGGGAAAAGCAACCTTTATTATGTTTAGTTGGATGCAAGTATTTACAGCGTGTGCTTTTGCTTTTAGTCATGGCTCAAATGACATTGCTAACGCCGTAGGTCCATTTGTGGCGATTATGGATGTGATAAAGGATAATATGATTGCTGATCAAACCGTAGTGCCCGCTCCTGTGATGGTAACTTTTGGGGTGTCACTGATTGT
>CAKAQU010000122.1 GCA_916720335.1 uncultured Moraxella sp.
GAAATGGTTTTTTCATTATCCACGGTAAAACCCGCTTTGGTTTTTAGCCCAAACATCTTAGCGGTTAAATTGGTTGGAAACTGACGCACAGTCGTGTTATAGGTTTGCACATCTTGAATGTAGTTTTTACGAGCCACAGTAATGCGATTTTCCGTTCCTTCAAGTTGGGCTTGCAAATCTTGAAACATCGCATCTGCTTTTAACGCAGGGTATTGTTCTGATACCATCATCAATCGCGACAAAGCCGAGGTCATTTGTGCTTGAGCTTCTTGATATTTTTTTACCGCTTCTGGGTCATTGATTGCTTCTGGGGTTAGCTGAACACTTCCCGCCGCAGCACGGGCCTGCGCAACCTGCACATAAACATCCTTTTCATGCTCTGCATACCTTTGCACAACTGCCACCAAATTTGGCACCAAGTCGGCACGACGTTGATACTGGTTTACAACTTCTGACCAAGCAGCTTTGGTTTGCTCGTCTTGAGCCTGAAGCGTGTTATAACCGCAACCTGACAAAGATAAAGTGCCACAAAGTAGCAAAGCACTGATGATTTTTTTACCAAAATATTTCATTACATTTTCCAAATAATAAACAAAAACAAACTTTATCTTTTTATAATGGCAAGTTTTGCAAAAAAATACAAGCCATAATGACAAATATTTACAACTTATACTTATTGTTAAACTAGATAACCTGTTAAAATTTCTAGCTAAATTTTTAGTTGCTTGATGATTTTAAACAAAATGTAAAATTTTTGCTAGAAATTATTGCCAATTTGTGGCAAATTAACAAATGCAATTTTATGAATTGGATGATAAATTCATCAACGTTTTAGATTTTTTACTAACAACTGTGTGTTGCTTGGGAATGGTAACTCGCCTAAGGGAAATATGATGGAAAATTTTATTAACAGCTTAAATGGCATTATTTGGAGTCCTGCCCTGATTTATTTGTGTTTGGGAGCAGGGCTTTTTTATTCTGTGTTAACGCGTTTTGTGCAGGTGCGTTTATTAAAAGAAATGATTAAACTGATGTTTAGCGGCGTTAAAAGCGCTGAAGGCATTTCCTCATTTCAGGCGTTTGTTGTTGCCCTTGCCAATCGCGTCGGGGTTGGCAATATTGCAGGCGTAGGAGCAGCAATCGGCTTTGGCGGGCCTTCTGCGGTGTTTTGGATGTGGGTGGTGGCATTTTTGGGAGCATCTACTGCTTATGCCGAAGCAACCATGGCACAAATTTATAAAGAAAAAGACCCCATCACAGGGCATTATCGTGGCGGCCCTGCTTACTATTTTGAAAAAGGTTTGGGGCAAAAATGGTATGCCATTTTATTTGCTGTATCAGCAGTGATTTCTTGCGGGGTGTTTTTGCCAGGCGTACAAGCCAATGGTATCGTCAGTGCGGTAACCGGTATTACTGGCGAAGGCGGTCAAATGAGTTTTTTAGGCACAATGGTTGGTGAATATCGCATCTGGGTGATGGTGCTTGTGGTCATTGGACTTAGCACGATTATTTTTGGGGGCATCAAACGCATCGCTCGGGTGGCTGAATTTGTCGTGCCTTTTATGGCTTTGGGCTATATTTTTTTAGCACTAATCATTATGATGACGAATTTAGACAAAGTGCCTGCAGTATTTAGCCTTATTATGAGTGATATTTTAAATCCGATGGCAGGGCTTGGAGCAGCGATTGGCTGGGGCGTAAAACGTGGTGTTTATTCCAATGAAGCAGGTCAAGGCACAGGCCCACATCACGCTGGCGCTGCTGAAGTAGAACACCCTGCACAACAAGGTTTGGTACAAGCATTTTCTGTTTATGTTGATACGCTTTTGGTTTGTTCAGCAACCGCATTTATGATTTTAACCACAGGAATGTATAACGTCAAAAATGAAAAAACGGGCGAATTCATTGCATCTAATATTCCCCAAAGCACTGAAATTGGCACGCCTGCTTTTACCCAAATGGCGCTTGAACAAACGTTTGGCACCTTTGGTCCTTACTTTATTGCAGTGGCGATATTTTTCTTTGCTTTTACAACAATTTTGGCGTACTACTACATCGCTGAGGTCAATATCGCTTATTTGACTCGCCAACTTGATAAATCCATGCAAAAACTTGGGGCATGGCTACCTAAAATTACGGTAGTTTTGATGGTGGCTTATGGCAGCATCAACAGTGCAGGTTATATCTGGAATATGGGCGATATTGGTGTTGGCATGACCGCATGGCTAAATATCGTAGGAATTTTGGTCATGTTTTTTATGGCAAAACCAACACTCAAAGCTTTGCAAGACTATGAAAATCAAAGAAAAATGGGCGTAAGCCATTATCAGTTTGACCCAGTTAAGCTTGGTATTAAAAATGCCACATTTTGGGAAGAAAAACTAAAACAAAACCAAAAATAAATAATCAGCTAAAAATAAAAAGGCGCGTAAAGACGCCTTTTTTTGTTGTATTAAACCGCAGTTTATAATACTTTAATCATACAAATTATAAGTTTGGATTTAACCACTTTTTGGCTGTTGCCATATCCCAGTCTTTACGTTTGGCGTAATCTTCTAGTTGGTCTTGGTTGATTTTACCAACATTAAAATACGTACTATCAGGATGACTGTAATAAAAACCCGATACACTTGACGGCGGCCACATAGCGTAGCTTTCAGTTAAAAATGTACCAATGGCTGCTGTCGTGCCCAGCCAAGCAAACAATTTGCCTTTTTCGGTATGCTCAGGGCAAGCAGGGTAACCTGGAGCGGGGCGGATGCCAATGTATTTTTCTTTAATTAAATCATCATTAGATAAATTTTCATCAGATTGATACGCCCAATAATCACGGCGAATCATTGCATGCAAATGTTCAGCAAAGGCTTCAGCAAATCGGTCGCATACTGCTTGCACCATAATGGCATTATAATCATCACCACGTGCTTTGTAATCACTGGATAATTCATCAGCTCCAAAAATTGATACCGTAAATCCGCCTAAGTAATCATTATCCTTTGGTGAAATAAAATCTGCCAAACTGTAATTGGGTTTTCCTGTTACTTTATCACTTTGCTGACGCAAATGTTCAAAACGATAAGTTTCCACATCATTTTGATTATAAACAGCGACCGTATCAGGGGCGATTCTTTGAGCTTTTTCCAAGCGAAACACTGCCTTTGCAACAACCAGTTTTTCATCAATAAATTTTTGAATCATTGCTTGAGCGTTGGCAAATAATTCTTTGGCTTCTGTACCAACAACGTCATCATCAAAGATTTTAGGGTATTTACCAACCAATCCCCAAGAGATAAAAAATGGCGTCCAATCCACATAAGGTAAAATTTTCTCTAAAGGATAATCATCAAAAACCACTTGACCTGTGATTTTTGGTACTGGGGGCGTGTAATTCTCCCAATCATATTTAAAGCCATTTTCTACCGATTCTAAATAACTTAATTTAGCAGCCTTTGGTTTACGACTGGCAAGACGCTGGCGCACTTGGGCATATTCTTCACGTGTTTCACGAATGAAATCGGCTTTTTTGTCTTTGGATAATAATGTTGTGGCAACTCCAACAGAACGGCTAGCATCTGAAACGTATACCACCAAATCATTTTGATAATTTGGTTCAATTTTAACCGCCGTATGTGCTTTTGATGTCGTTGCGCCACCAATCATCAAAGGAAGATGAAAATCTTGTTCTTGCATTTGTTTGGCAACATACACCATTTCATCAAGGCTTGGTGTAATCAATCCTGATAAACCAATAATATCAACATTTTCGCGTTTGGCAGTCTCAAGAATGGTTTCGCAAGGTACCATAACGCCCAAATCAATAATTTCATAACCATTACAACCAAGTACCACCCCAACGATGTTTTTACCAATATCATGAACATCGCCTTTAACGGTTGCCAAAAGAATTTTACCTTTGGACTCACCAGCAATTTTTTCAGCTTCAATGTAAGGGTTTAACCAAGCAACCGCTTGTTTCATAACGCGTGCAGATTTAACCACCTGTGGCAAAAACATTTTACCCGCACCAAACAAATCCCCCACTACATTCATTCCATCCATCAAAGGCCCTTCAATCACATCTAAAGGACGGGGGTATTTTAGGCGAGCCTCTTCAGTATCCTCATTAATGTAGGTGGTAATACCCTTTGCTAAAGCGTATTCAATGCGTTTTTCTACACTTTCTTCGCGCCATGCCAAATCTTGACTGCTAGATTTAGCCTTACCTCCTGTATGATAAGTTTCAGCAATTTCCAATAAATGTTCTGTTGCATCGTTGCCCTCACCCTGATTGCGATTTAAGATAACATCTTCAATAGCATCACGTACTTTTGGGTCAATATCATCATACAGCTCCAGCATGGCAGGATTAACAATTCCCATAGTCATGCCGTTTTTGATGGCATGATATAAAAATACTGCGTGAATGGCTTCACGAATGGGGTTGCCACGAAATGAAAATGATACGTTTGAAACCCCGCCCGACACCATAGCATTGGGTAAATTGGTGGTAATCCAGCGTGTGGCATTGATAAAATCCACACCATAATTATTATGTTCTTCGATACCAGTTGCTACTGCAAAAATATTTGGGTCAAAAATAATGTCTTCAGATGGAAAGCCCACTTCATTGACCAAAATATCATAAGAACGTTTACAGATTTCAATCTTACGAGCTTCGGTGTCAGCCTGCCCTTTTTCATCAAAGGCCATCACAATGATGGCTGCCCCAAAACGCATACACAAACGAGCTTTTTGAACAAATTCATCGTACCCTTCTTTTAGGGAAATGGAGTTTACAATTGCTTTACCTTGAGTGCATTTTAGACCCGCTTCAATAATG
>CAKAQU010000123.1 GCA_916720335.1 uncultured Moraxella sp.
CCGATAATTTGGGCTCGAGCTAGGTGTTTAAAAAATGCTTGACCAACTTCATAAGGTATTTTATCGGCAGTGAGTTCTTTTTCAGTTTTACCAATACTTGAAATTTCAGGAATGGTGTAAATGCCTGTGGGTACACTGGAGATAAATTCAGCATGTTTATCACCAACCATAAAACCAGCAGCATTTCTTCCTTGGTCATAGGCAGCCGATGCTAGAGAAGGCCAACCAATCACATCACCTACTGCGTAGATATGAGGGGCGGCGGTGCGATAAGTTCGATCAACTTCCAGTTGCCCGCGACTATTGGCTTTTAAACCAACTGCTTCAAGATTTAAACCATCAGTATTACCAGAACGTCCATTACACCATAAAATAGCTTCAGATTTGATTTTTTTACCGCTTTTTAAGTGCAAAATCACGCAGTCATCAAAAGTTTCTAGACGGTCAATTTCTTCATTATTACGAATTCGCACTCCAAATTGGCGAAAGTCATGACTGAGTGCATCTGAGATTTCGTCATCTAGGTAACTCAAAAGTTGGTCTTTATTGTTAATTAAATCAACAACATAGCCAAGACCTGTAAAAATAGATGCATATTCACAACCAATGACGCCCGCACCATAAATGATGATTTTACGAGCTACATAGTCCATCTGTAAAATTTTATCTGAGTCAAAAACACGTGGATGGTCAAAGTCTAAAATATCAGGGCGATAAGGGCGAGAACCAACAGCAATGATAGCCTGTTCAAAGGTAATGGAACGGTCGGTTTCAGCGTCTAAGTCGTCAATATCTAAAGTGTGTTCATCTCTAAAACTACCCCAACCCTGAATAATATCAATCCCATTTCTTTGATAAAATAGTTTATGGGTATTTACTTGGCTTAAAATAACTCGGCGAGCTTTGCTCAATACTTTATTTAATGGCACTGAAAAACTGTCAGTAATCGAGCTAAATAGCGGGTCGCGACGAATACCAATAACATTAAATACCGATTGACGCAGGGCTTTACTAGGGATAGTGCCAACATGAGCACAGTTTCCGCCAACTTGTTCACGTGGATCAACCACCGCTACCTTTTTACCCGATTTTGCAAGTTTCATTGCCGCCGCTTCGCCTGCAGGACCTGCACCCAGCACCACCACATCATAGTCAAAACTGTGTTTAGTCTTTTGCTTGGTAGTTTTTAGGGCAACACGTTGTCCATCTAAGGGACTAATAAGGTGGTGGATTGGGTCTTCATGAGTGGTGCTGATGGCAATTTTGGTAGAGTTTTTCGCGTCACCATCTATTTTTGAAGCATTGACTTTAATGGTATCATTCTCTTTTTTGGTTTTGATAACTTCGCTGCTGATTGGATAATTGGATGAATCTTTTTGGTTTTTTGCTATTGACATAATCAATCCTAAATATTGTGAGCTTTGTTGGACAGCTAGGTTTAAACAACTAATTGATGCGTCGAGACAGTCCAGTTATTTGCAAAATACGCGTGGCAATCTCTTCAATGGACATTTCAGAAACATTTAAATTAGGAATTTTTTGGGTGGTGTAGATGGCTTGGATAGCGCGCTGTTCTTCTTGACATTGGGCAAGACTGGCGTAACGGCTTCCTGCCTTTCTTTCTTGACGGATACGCACCAAGCGCTCAGTATCAATTGTTAGACCAAATAATTTATGGCGATAAGGTTGCAAGGCTTTGGGTAATCGATTGCTGTCTAAATCATCTTCAGTAAAAGGATAATTAGCAGCACGAATGCCAAATTGCAAAGCAAGATACAAAGAAGTGGGCGTTTTTCCTGAGCGAGAAAGTCCAATTAAAATAATATCAGCACCATCATAGTGTGTGGTACGTGCGCCATCATCATTGTCTAAGGCAAAATGCACTGCATCAATTCGGGCTTTATAATCGTCAGAATCTACGCGTCCATGCGCCATACCAGAATGTGGATTGGGAGTGTGCCCAATTTCATCAGCAATGCGAGTGATTAACCCTTCATAAATATCCAAATTGCAGGCGGGCGCTTCATTGATAATGTTGCGAATATCATCGCTGACAATGGTGTCAAAAACTAAAGGTTTTAATTGCGTTAAACGATAAGCTTCCTCAATACGCTTGACGGCATCTCGGGCTAATTCTAGTGTATTAACATAAGGAATGATTTTTATATCAAATTGCACATCACCAAATTGACTTAAAAGTGATCGACCAAGCGTTTCTGCAGTGATTGCCGTACCATCTGAGATAAAAAAAGCACTGCGTTTTGGCGTGTTTTGATTGGGATTGGGTTGAGTGAGATTTTGATTTTCATTATAAATATACATAACAATCCTTGGTAGTAATGGTGTGATGGTGCAACAAACACAAAACAAAAGTCTTGGCAAGTATAGCATAAAATAAATTAAGTATAAATGCTAAAATATCCATCAAGTTACATTGCAGTTATTGTACAATAATGATACAATTTGCTACTTTTTATTTAATAAATCTTCAATATGTTTTCTTTTTTATCTATAGAATTTTCAATATGTTTTACAGTATTTTTTGCTGTATATTGGTTATTTTATAAAAAACCGCAAATTCAAAATTTCTTATTACTGTTATTTAGCTATTTTGTTGTTTATAAAATGGCAGGTTGGTTGGCAATTAGTATTTTAGCTGGTTTTACTGTATTTATTTTTATAATTAATCAAAAAATTTATCATACAAAATTAGCATATCAAGAATTGATTGATGAAAAAGAAATAGAACCTGAAGAAATTCATTCAGCAGGTAAGGGCTGGTTTATTGTAGGTATTTTATTATCTTTAATAAATTTAATCTTATTTAAATATTATGATTTTTTTGCTACCAATATTCGTACGATGTTAGAGTCTTATAATTTGGATAGCTCATACATTTTGGCTAATATCATTTTTCCTTTGGGTATTTCTTATTATACCTTTCAGGCAATCAGTTATTTACACACCACATATAAAAATACAGATAACCCAAAAAGCCTGACATTTTTACAGACGTGCGTTTATTTTTCATCTTTTATGACCATTAGTGCAGGACCAATTGCGCGCATCGACAATACCAAAGGATTAAATGATGTACAGGGCAATCCATGTGGTATGTATGAACAGATTACAGTCCAATCGCCAAGAAAACCTTTACTACCAATCTTAGCCTTTTCATTGTTGATTTTGGCATTATTAAAAAAATGGTGGCTGGCTTCTTATCTGGCAGATATCTGGGTAAATCCTGTATTTGCAAATCCTGAAGGATTTCATAGTTTAGAGATTTTAACAGCAATTTATGGTTATACTTTGCAGTTATTTTTGGATTTTTCAGGCTATAGTGAAATGATGGTAGCATTTGCTTTATTATTGGGGTTTAAAATCCCCATGAATTTTGATCAGCCATTATTAGCGCATAATATTCGAGAATTTTGGGATAGGTGGCACATTAGCTTATCAACTTGGATTCGAGATTACATTTATATTCCTTTGGGTGGCAGTAGAAAAGGGCTTAACAGAACACAAATTAATCTAATCATTGCTATGGGATTATCAGGTATTTGGCATGGTTCAACTATTAATTTTTTACTATGGGGGCTTCTGCATGGTGTAGCGATTAGTTTATTAAATATTGGTGATAAAATATGTCAAATCCTATCAGGTCAAAAAAAGCAAAGAAATTTTTTAGCAAATAGTGGGGTTTTTGGAAAAATCATCAGTGTTATTATCACTGTTCATTTTGTTGCCTTTGCCTTTGTATTTTTTAGAGCAACAACGTTTGATGAATCCAGATTGATTTTTGAATCTTTAGTTAATAATTACATCAATGTTGCTTGGGTAAACAATCCTTTATATTTGTTATTTATATTATTAATTGCTTGGATGATTTACCCCTTTTCCAAATCAATTATGAAAAGCATTTATCATATCATGATAAGAATTCCTAGTATTATTTCCTATGTTTTGCTGTTTATTTTATTTATGATAATTGTGGTTTTTGCGCCTTCTGGCATTCCTGGGTTTATTTATGCAAACTTTTAATTTATGGCTGGAATTGATAAATGAATACGTTACATGATGATTTTGATGATGATTACAATGATGAAGATACAAGTTTTTATCATGTAATTTTAATTTTATTTTTCCTGATGGGCGCATTAGTTTTGTCATTTTGGATTATGCAAAACTCCATTAACTCCTATTATAGCCAAACTTATCATAAAAATAGCCCGCTGGAAAATATTGATCATCCGATTTGGCTTGCTGGAGCAGAAATTGGAAAAACTTTTTACGATGTTCGTGATAATTTAGCAGATAATATTCAGACTTATAATCAAAATGTAATTGATGATTTTAATGAAAATTATGCCTATACGCCAGAATATAAAGTATTTTTGGAAAAAAAGCAGCAAGAAGAGGCAATAAAGAAACAAGCAGAAGAAGCATTAAAAAATCAACAAATGCTATCTAGCCAAAAACAAGAACAATTGCAAACCTTATTAACCGTAGATAAATCTAAAAAAGTATTGTTTGCTGGTGATTCTATGATGCAGGGCATCGCGCCATATATGCAAAAATCTTTGCAAAATCAACAAATTCAATCTATTAATTTAAGTAAACAAAGTACTGGTTTGGCATACCCTAAATTTTTTGATTGGCCAGCAACCATTAAAAAAACATTAATGGAGCATTCAGATATTCAAGTTTTGATGGTTATGCTT
>CAKAQU010000124.1 GCA_916720335.1 uncultured Moraxella sp.
CATTGAGCAGTTTATTCAAATTCGTAGCCCTCGCTGTGATGATGTTACGCTGGGAATTAAAAATGTTTATGTATTTTTGGATAAAAATGGCATTTTATTTGTATTGCTTTTGCTATTAACTTTTGTGCTTGGAGTGAATTATTCTAATAATTTGGTATTGGGTTTGTGTTTTTATTTGTCAGCTATTTGGTTTGTAAGTATTTTTTATACTTTTGTGCAAGTATCGGATTTACATATTAAGCTGATGGAAGCGCCGTTATCACCATCAAATCAAACATCATATGTTTTGGTGGAATTAAGCAGTAAAAGTGGCAAACCAAGCCAGCAAATCGCATTGTATTTTGACCAAGCAGATGATGATAAAAAAGCAGAAATTACCCATATTGCTTTGGTGGATAAAGTAGTTTTGTGTCAGGTTGCCATTAACACCAAAAAACGAGGAAAGATGATTCTGCCACGGCTGATTGTCAAAAGCACCTATCCGTTCGGAGTTATCCAGGCGTGGTCTTATGTTTATTTTGCTGCACCAATGTATGTTTATCCAGAACCCATCAGTATCAATGATGAAGAAATTTATCAAAAAATAAAAAGCGATGATAATGCGCAAAACTACACTTTAGGACAAGAAGATTTTAGTCATCTTCAAGAATATATTCTAGGTGAAAATTTATCCAGAGTATCTTGGGTGCATTTGGCAAGAGGGCAAGAGATGCTTACAAAAAAATTTTCTGAACAAATGGGTGCAAGTTGGCAGTTAAACTATACAGATATGCCCGCCAAAGACCACGAAACCAAATTAAGTCAGCTTTGTTTTTTGGTTGACAAATTATCTCAAACTCAAACGCCTTTTTCATTGGTACTGCCCAGCCAAGCTCAACCCTCTCAAATAGGTGTAGGAGATGCATTTGTACGTCAAAGTCTTTTGCGTTTAGCTTTAGAGCCAAAAGTTTAGCTGTTTTTATTTTGCTTATCTTTTATACATAACCACTATTTTTTGTCGCTTTATATCCAACGTTTATGACCGCACCTATTTTTGAAGACTACGCCTTAGGTAAAAAAACATTATCAGACAGCAAGATTTATCTGTTTTCATGGCGAAAAAAACTTCTTGCCCTGCCAGCATATCATTGGCTACTGATGGTGTTTTTATTGGTACTGATTCCTCATTTATCGGTTTTACCTATATGGCTGACAGGGTGGACGATGCTGATGATCGTGCTACAAGTACCAATGGTAAAATCAGGATTATCTCGCCTGACATCAGGGCGATTAAAACGCATTTTTAATCCATTAAAAATTTTTTCATTATTTGTTATTTCTTTTTTTGTTTGGATTAATTTTAATCAAAGTTTTAGTGTAGAATTTACCGTTGGCTTACTTTTGGCTGTTTTTTCAGCAAAAACATGTGAATTTTACAATCGCCGAGATGGATATATTTTACTCAATTTATCATTATTTATATTGGCAACCGCTTTTTTATTAAGGCAGGATATTGGCGTAGTGTTGATAGGGCTGCCCGTATTTTTTGCCACCTTAATTGGGTTTATTGCTTTAAATGACAAAGATGAGCAAACACCCACAAAAAGACTCAATACACTTGGTTTACTTGTCTTGCCTGCGTTGCCTTTATTGGTAGTGTTATTTGTCTTTTTTCCTAGAATCCCGCCTTTATGGTCCTTGCCAATATCGGGTGATAAAGCTGAGACGGGCGTATCAGAAACCATGTCCCCAGGCGATTTTTCAAATTTAAGTCGTTCTAGCGAACTGGCGTTTCGAGTAGAGTTTTTAAATACCCCTCCTAGCCGTTTTGATATGTATTGGCGAGGTTTGGTTTATGAAAGTTTTGATGGCGCAACTTGGCGAATGAATGATGAATTGATGCAGGTATATTCGCCAAGACATGAAACCACACCACCGCACTGGGCTCAAATTAAACAAGGTGGATTTTATGATTATCGGGTAATTTTAGAGCCAACCCAGCAGTATTGGTTGTTTGCTTTGGATTATCCAATTCCATATGATGAAAATTATATGTATCTGACCAATAGTTTTACTTTACAATCATTGATCGATGTGACCAAGCAATTAAGTTATACCGTGCATTCCTACCCTGATGCGGTTATTGGTAAGGCTTTAGATGCGAATCAACGTCAGATAAATTTAGAAATTCCTAAAGGCAATCCTCAATCACAAAAATTTGCTCAAAAAATGTACGAACAAAGCGGTCATGACCCTGAAAAATACGTTCAAAACATTCAAACGTACATTCAAGCACAAGGATTTAAATACACATTATCCCCACCACGTTTACATAATCACCGAATTGATGAATTTTTATTTGATACCAAGGCAGGATTTTGTGAGCATTATGCTTCTAGTTTTACTTTTTTGATGCGTGCTGCTGGCATTCCTGCACGTGTGGTTGGTGGATATCAAGGCGGAGAGCTTGGTGCTGACGGCAAAAGCTGGGAGGTGCGCCAGATGGATGCACACGCTTGGAGCGAGATTTGGTTGGAAAATAAAGGTTGGGTGCGTATTGACCCAACAGCATTTATTGCTCCTGACCGTATCGAAAACGGAATGAATAATACGACGCAAAAATCCGCTGATGAATTATTTGGTAATGATATAAAAGGTAAATGGTATTATCAGCAATTTCGTCTTTTTAAAATGTTCAATCGCTATTCAGACCAAATTAGTTATTATTGGCAAAAACAAATTGTTGGATTTAATCAAGATAAACAAAAAAATGCATTATCCAAGTGGTTTAATATCCATAATATCCAAGAGCAATTTATAGTATTAATAACGCTACTTGGAGGGTTAATTCTTTTATTTGTATTTTGGGTGATGCAAAAACGCAAAAAACGTTATCATCCATTGGATTTGCCATTAATGTTATTATCTAAAAAATTAACCAAAGTCAATCCTATTTTGGCTAAAGCCACAAGTGAACCTTATTTGTCGTGGCTAGACAGAGTTGGAAAAGAGATTTTGGATAAAAAAACCATTCAAGAAGTGCAAGGTTTGTATCGTCAATATCGTTATGGTCAACATAAAGCAAATCAACAAACTATCAAAAAGATGAACCAATTAACCAAAGAAGTTTTGAATTCATTTCATCAAAAACATTAAAAAGGTATTTGAGTAAAATTGTTTTTAATTCAATTATTGTTATAATGATGATGATTTAAACAAATGGATATGTGTTATCATGATAGTATCAAAACAATTGGATAATGAAGAGATATTACTACCTGAGTATCTACAACAAAATACTCAAAATTCCTTAACAAAACTTGTTATTGTCTCATCAGCTGATGAATTATTACAATATTTAAAACAGACAAAAGACCCCATTTTATGGTTGGATTTAGAGTTATGTTCCCAAAATGATGTTAAGGATGCATCTGGTTATGACAATAATAAAAATAAACCCACTTGTCAATTATTAAAAGGAGCTATGGTAATTGATAATTACTGTTGCATGTTTGATAAAGAACAGTTTATTTCTTGGCATACAGTCATTATAAAATTGATGAATCAATCCCACTCTCTAGGCGGTCATAATATTATTGATTTTGATTTACCAGAGCTTGTCAAACTTTTTGAAAGTCTAAATAATATAACAATTGATGAACGCATGCTCAATGCATGGCAACAAAAATCCTATGATACGCTTAGATTGTCAAGTTTGTTGTTTCCTCATCAGCCTAGCCATGCACTAAGCAAACTATACAAAGCCAACACTCAAAACAATCATCCTATTTTTGATTGTATAGAAAGTCGATTAATATTTGAGCGGTGCAAGGTGGCATGGGCTCACTTATCCAACGTATGGCAGTCATTATTTTATCAGCTATTGCCAGCTATCAAACCACTCAATCATTTTAAATATGATTTTTTTGAAGTGGCAGATAATCCACTTAACTGGCAGGAATTATTCAGTGATTTACCGGTTGGAGATAAAACGGCATTGATGGATTTTTTAAATCAAAAAATTAAAACTGCCCAAAACTGGAAAAATCTTGGAGCCGCTTGTTTTGTGAGCTGGTTGCGATTTTTTGATAAACCAAGCGCTCGTCGTCCAATTTGGATAATGAAACACGACGTTTTTCAGACGGGTTTTGTGCAAGCTGAACAGCTTTTTTGGCAGAATGATACTCAGAATGAACAAAAATTAAACGATTGGTTGGATACAGAATGTCAGGCGTTTTTTGGTTATAATTTGCGAGATGGTCAAAAAAATATTATTAAAAACATTTTCCAAGACCAAAATATGACTCTTGGTATTTTACCAACAGGTGGCGGCAAAAGTTTATCGTTTCAGTTGCCCGCTTTAATTATGAGTAGATACCATCGCGATTTGACGGTGGTAATTTCACCGCTGCAAGCGCTGATTGAAGACCAAGTCATTGATTTAAAATTAAAACTTGAAAAATCACGTTTTAGCGATTATAAAACACGGATTGGTTATCTAACCGCCAATCAAGCTCCCGAAATACAAAATGAGGTTTTAACTGCTGTATGGCTGGGTCAGGTGGATATTTTGTATTTAAGTCCAGAACGATTGGGTGCAACTTGTATTAAAAAATTATTAAAACACCGCCCGCCTGCGTTTTGGGTGTTAGATGAAGCTCACACC
>CAKAQU010000125.1 GCA_916720335.1 uncultured Moraxella sp.
TGTTAGCGATAAGGCGAATATCAAAGAGATTCTTAATCCATACAAAACTCGTGCCAGTACATCATAGCCATTTGCATCAACTCCAAGAATATTCTGATGATTAGGGGCTTGAGGCAGCTCATTTGCATTTAACACCAAACTATTTTCACCATAAGGCACAACTGGCATGATTGCCCAGCCATGATTGTGAATCAATTGCATTAGATAAGGGTCTTGATAATCGGCTTGAGTTTCGAAGACGCCGCCAAACGCAGTTTCAGGATAATTATAAATAATAGGTAAATAAACTTTATCTTTGTAAACAATCAAAAGTGGTTTATCATTAGCAATCAATGGCGAACATAAACTAATGATGACAATTACAAAGCACAATAATAGTGCAAAAGATGCTAGTTTTTGTTGTCTAAATCTTTGCCAAAACACGCGCAAGCCAAACATTAACGATAATCCACCTTAGGGTCTATTTGATGATACAATATATCAAAAATTAACTGAACTGCCATACCAAACAACGTAAATACATAAAGTATGCCAAACATAACTGGATAATCTTTCATCATTGCTGCTTCATAAGCCAACCTACCAATGCCATCAATACCAAAAATTACCTCCACTAAAAAATTACCCGAGAATAACACGCCCGCCACGGTCATTGGCATTTCTGCCAAAATTGGTAAAGACGCATTTTTTATTAAATGGTGATAAAATATTTGCCATTTCCCCAATCCTTGAGCAGTTGCAAGACGCGAGTAAGCTGAATGTTTTTCAGTCATTAAACTAAATTTAGTTAAATAAGCAATGCTTGCCATCCCTGATAACGAACTTGCAATGACTGGCAAGGTAAAATAATAAATGATTGTCTTTATTTGAAGAAAAAATGATAAACTTCTAAAATCATCAGGTAAAACTGCTTGCATAGGAAAAATATGCCAAAAACGAAAGCCAGCAAAAACCACTATGAGTGCTAATGCCAATACAAATGTTGGAATCGCATAAAAAAATGCCAGTATAATTGCCGTTACTTTATCAAAAAACAAACCATCAAAATAAGCTTTAAGAACTCCAAAAAAAACTCCTAAACCGTACATAACCATTAAAGAGAGTCCGCCAAATAATAGGCTAATGGGTAATTTTTGTGCAATTAATTGACTGACTGATTGACCTTTAAAAAAAGAATCGCCCAAGTCAAATCTAGCGTAATCTCTTAACATCAAAAAATAACGTTCATGCAGTGGTTTATCAAATCCAAATTGATGATTGAGTTGATTTAAAAATTCTATAGGTAAGTCATTTTTAGTAGTTATTTTTTGATGATTTTGTAAAAAATCAGTTTGTTCAGTTTTAATAGCCTCTAATTTGGTTTGCAAAGGTCCAGTTGGCGCAGTTTGTACAATTAAAAAATTAATCGTCAAGATAATTAATAAAGTTGGCAAAAAAAGCCCAAGTCGTTTTAATAAATAAATTAGCATCACGCTAAATCCATCAGATGACTATATAAAATGATAATACCCATTATGATTAGTGTTATTGCTCCAAATAACATTGCGCACTTTCCAAACTTCACCCCCAAATGGTTTTCTAAGTATAAACCCAAGGTTGCCATCACTATGGTCATATTCTTTGATATAGCCACTGGCAACGCTACCTAACCAAAACCCGATCATTGGAGCAATTGCTTCTACTATTCCAAAAAATAAACCATTTTTTGCAGCATGAATAAATTTAGGATTTTTATCCATTGAACCTTTTGCTACTGCTACAGCAAATGCATCCATAGACATCAGAAAAGACAATGTAGATAACGTCAATAAATTCACCCTACCCCCTAAAATTATTTTTTAATTCACGAAGTGTGCTAAAAACTTCTAAAGGCGAATGATTGGCGAGTGGGTATAGTTGATTGATATTTTCAATCGTTTCTTTATCATCAGTTTGCAAAAAAACATTGATTTGTCGTTCTTTTTTTAGCGTTGTTGGTAGTGAAATTTTTCCTAGTGCTAAATCCTGCTGTGTTTTTTGTAATGTTTGTTCAATCATTTGACGGTTTTTATAACCACAAATTGACAGTGCAAATTTTAAATTACTGCATGTATACTCATGAGCTGGATAAAATAACGCATTTTCTGGCAATTGATTAAAACGTTGGATACTATTAAACAGTTCTTCAATTGAACTATTTACTCTTCCACAACCACCACTAAATAAGGTATCACCACAAAATACATGAATCTGATGATTATCTTTTAGTAAAAATGATAAATGTTGAGCTGTGTGTCCTGGTGTATGATAAATCAAAAATTTTAATTCATTGATGATAATAATTTGATTATCTGAAACAATATTTACTGTTTGATTATTCTGAAAATGGTGGTTTATATGGGTAAAAATAGGCGTATTAGGATATATTTTTTGTAGCCCTTCCACGCCTTGAATATGGTCATAATGCTGGTGAGTGATTAGTATTGCAGATAAATCTAATTGATGTTTATTTAAAAAATCAATAACGCATTTATCTTCACCAGGATCAACAACAATAGCTGAATTATCTTTTTTAATGACCCAGATGTAGTTATCTTCTAAAGCGGGTATAGCATAAATATTTATCATGTTTTTCTCTCTTTATTCTTTTTTTATCACAACTTAATTCTATTAAGGTGATGTTGTTGTTTTATTTTTTTCTTTAGCAAAAAAAGGATTATGTTAAATAAATTAATCACAAAAAATTTAATCGAGATAACTTTGCTGATAATACCAGTAATCCAGACCTAATGCCGATGCCGGCAATGGATTTGGATGCGCTAAATGGTTATCATACAAGACATTGGTTGATTTTTGACCGCCAAAAGGAATGATATACACGCCTGATAATAATAAACGGTCAAGGATTTTACTGTATAAAATAATTTCATCACGATTTTGGGCATGAATTAATTTATCTATCGTCGCATCCACGGCCAAACTTTTGATGCCAATACTGTTTTGACCACCTTCAGCATCGGCAAAATCTGAACCCCAAAGATATTTTTGTTCCATGCCGGGTGAATTACCTTGCATAAAACTATCAATAATCATATCATAATCAAAACTGCGTTTTTTGTGTGTCAGTACCGCTTTATCCAAACGGCGAATGCGAGCATTAATGCCTATTTTGATTAAATTCTTTAAAAATGGTAATAATACTGCTTGATACTTATCATCATCAATCAATATCTCAAAACTCACTAACTGATGATGTTTATCATACAATTTACTATTTTGATAATAGTATCCTGCTTGTTGCAAGATATCTCTTGCTTTTAATAAATCCGCACGATTAATGCCATCACTGGTTGTTTTAGTTTCTGGCACGCCCAAAAATACGGCTTGTTCGTCGCTGTTTAGTGGCAAATGCTGTAAAATTTGCGTCTCTTTTGGTGTTGGTTTGCCAGTTGCCATCAATGCAGAACCATAAAAAAAACTATCCAATCGCTTATATTGTCCGTGATACAGTCGATCATTGACCCAATTCCAATCAAATAGCAAACTGATTGCTTCACGCAATTTTTTATCGGCAAAAATAGGTTTTCGAATATTAAAAACCAAGCCCTCCATCGTTACTGGGTTTTGGTGCGTAATAGCTTCTTTGGTGATGCGATGATTAAATGATTGTGGATTAAAATTTGCCCAATTTTTAGGGTTATTTTCAGTATAAAAATTAAATTCACCCGCCAAAAATGCTTCTTTGGCAACAATATCATCTTGATAATAAATAAATTTAATCCTATTAAAATTAAACCGCCCACGATTCACCATGATATTTTCGCCCCAATAACTGGAATTTTTAACGTAGGTAATGCTTCTACCCACATCAACATTACCCACCCGATAGGCTCCGCTTCCCATTAAGGGCCGTAAGCTTACTTTGTCAAAATTTTTTTCCATATCTGTTTTAGAAAAGACAGGAAACAAACTTACATTAGCATACATATCTGCGCCAGCATCATCATTAAACCAAAATATAACCCGATGTTTATTAATTACCTGAATGCCATCAATACCTGCCAAAAGCCCTCGCCAACTCATACGTCCTTTTTGCAATATAGTCTCAAATGTTGCTTTAACATCATGGGCAGTTACAGGTGTGTTATCCCAAAATCGAGCATCGGGATTTAATTCGTAAATCACCCATTTTTTGCTTTCATCATAAATAACTTTTTGAGCAAGCTGAGGATATAAAACAAAGGCTTCATCCAAAGAGCCTGTCATAAGTGTGTCATATAAATAGAATGTGCCTGTTGCAGCAATACCATCATCAATAAACGGATTTAAGCTATTAAAACTGCCTTTTGCAGACATGGACAATTCACCACCTTTGGGAGCATTTGGATTGGCATAAGGCAAAAAAGATTTATCAATATATTGTGGAGCGTTTTTTACAGCGATAAAAACACTGGTAGTTACAGATGGGTCGGTTAAGTCTGGAATAGGTCTATCTTGCCAAGCTGAATTTTCTGACTTGGTTTTGGTGATTTGTTTGACTGACTGCTCATTTTCTGAGCAAGATACAGCTGTACAAAAAACAAATATCCACAAAAGCAAAAACCACGCAAATTTTTTATTCGTTTGGCGCGGTTTTAGCTTTATCATAAA
>CAKAQU010000126.1 GCA_916720335.1 uncultured Moraxella sp.
CCGCTTTAGATAAAGCCAAAACCGTAAAAACCGTTGTTTAATTGTTTAAATTTCAATCATATTGAATGAACTGACTGGTAGCGGGTTGGGTCGATTATGCCCGCCTGCTCAAATCCTTGTTTTCTTAAAACACAACTATCACACATTCCGCAAGCTCGCCCATCAGCATCTGCACGATAACAAGAAACCGTTTGACCATAATCCACCCCTAAAGTCAATCCAAGTTCTAAAGTTTGAGCTTTGGATAAATGCTGCAAGGGCGCAATAATAGACAATTTCTGACCATTTCTTCCCGCCACTGTTGCTAAATTTGCCATGGTTTCAAAAGCCTCAATATAATCAGCACGACAATCAGGATAGCCAGAATAATCAACTGAACTTACCCCAATAACAATAAATCGGGCGCCCAATACTTCTGATGCTGCTAAGGCATAAGATAAGAAAATTGTATTTCTAGCAGGAACATACGTTGTAGGAACTGTGTTGCTATCTTTTTGATAATCTGGCACATCCATATTTAAATCCGTCAATGCCGAACCACCAAGTTGAGCAATATCTATATCAATAATACGATGACTCACCCCAAGATATTGAGCAATTTTCTTTGAAGCAATCAGCTCGCTACTATGACGCTGACCATATCGAAAACTCAGTGCTGTAACATCTAAAAATTGAGATTTCGCCCAATACAAACAAGTGGTAGAATCCAAACCGCCTGAAAACAAAACAACCGCACGCTCGTTTTTATATGCGTCATGAGTGATAAAATGAGATGGCTTCACAAATTATTCCTTAATAACAACCAATTTAAGGTTGCCAATAATTAGAATTTATAAAAATAAACGTTTGATTCTATCACAAATTAAAATAAATAATAAATATTTACTAATTTTTAACAAAAATTATTCAAAAAACACTTATTAACAAACATCTTAAAGTTATGTTAAAATGACCGCCAATTTTTATCGCCAACCACTTTTAAAATGGATGATTGTCGTGAATACTGAACTGGTTAAAATTATTTTAGCATTTGCTGTGCTGATGAATCCATTTAGTGCATTGGGGCTGTTTTTAAACATCACCAATGATTATAGCGTTAAACAACGACAAAAAGCCGCTCAAATTACCTGTATTGCTGTATTTATTGCCATCACATTTTTCGCCTTAATGGGTGGAAGCTTATTGCAAATTTTAGGAATTTCTTTGGGCTCGTTTCGAGTGGCAGGTGGTATCTTAGTATTTTTAATTGCAATTAATATGATGAATGGTACTGGTAATCCTGTAAAACCCAAAGGACATGAAGTAGATATTAGTTCCTTAACTGCGGTATCAGTTGTCCCCTTAGCCATTCCAATGATTGTTGGTCCTGGCGGCATTTCAACGGTAATCATTTACTCAAGTCAAGTTAAACAGGTTTTTGATTTGGTGATGATTGTAACGGCTGGGTTTTTTATCAGTTTATTTTGTTACATCGCGCTGATGGCAGCTGGGAAAATCAGCCGCTTTCTAGGTGAAACAGGTTTAAATATTTTAAGCCGCATCATGGGTATGCTACTTGCGGCGGTTGCAGTAGAAATTTTTGTTGGTGGAATTCGAGCAATATTTCCTGAAATTTTTGTTTAATTCAGATAAGGATTCTTTTTGACACTTTCATCTTTTACACACTCTACACCTTATGAACTGTTAAAACACATTAAAATTGTTATGGTTGGAACTACATTACCTGCCAACATTGGTTCGGCAGCTCGTAGCATGCACACCATGTCTTTACAAAAACTGACGATTGTCAATCCAAAACGCCCTATTGACGATAGTAGCATTGCTAATGCTGCCGGAGCGCAAACTGTACTTCAAAACGCGCAAATTACCCAAAATATCCATCAAGCTTTAGAAGACTGTACATTAATTTTTGCAGCCTCTGCTCGCAGTCGGCATATTCCACGACCTGTTGTTACTCCAAATCAAGCATCCGCACTTATTTATCAACATTTACAATTAAATGATTCATTAAATTGTCAAATTGCCATTTTATTTGGACGCGAAGATAGAGGGCTGACCAATGAAGAGCTTAGTTTGGCAGATTACCACATTCAAATTCCTGCCAATCCCAACTATCCTGTACTAAATGTTGCCGCCGCTATCCAAGTGATTAGTGCTGATTTATACGCTTATTTTTCACAAAAAGCACAAAATTTTACTGATAAATCTGCAAAAAATACCCTACCCATTATCACCCGAACTGATTGGGATGTACCTGCTATTAATTTTCAGCAAAAACAATTATTAGAACAGCATTTAACTCAGTTATTAATTGATTTAAATTTAGCCAGAGATAATGAATTAAAAGATTTACCAAATCGTTTATCTCGCTTAACTTCTCGCATGCAATTAGACCAAAAAGAGTATGCTCTGATTCAAGCTCTTATCGCCAAACTTTCTCTTTAATTTTGTCTTTGTGATACAATAAACCATTTTTTGTGATTTATAAGGCAAATTATGTCTCTTTTTCGCCAATTATCTAATCTCACTTGCGCCGTTAATGACGACCTTGAAAATATTTTAGAAAAAGACCCTGCAGCACGCAATAAACTTGAGATTCTACTCACTTACCCTGGGGTTCATGCACGCATTTTGCACCGTGGCGCCTATACACTTTGGCAGCATGACCAAAAATTTTTAGCTCGAGCATTATCACACGTCAGTCGTGTGCTAACAGGCATCGAAATTCACCCTGCTGCTAAAATTGGTAAACGGTTGTTTATCGACCATGGTATGGGGGTAGTCATTGGTGAAACCGCTGAAATTGGTGATGATGTTACCTTATATCACGGGGTAACATTGGGCGGTGTTTCTTGGGAGAAAGGCGCAAAACGCCACCCCACACTTGGCAGTCATGTTGTTGTTGGTGCTGGTGCAAAGATTTTGGGCGGATTTACTGTTGGTGATTACGCCAAAATTGGCTCTAATGCTGTTGTTGTTAAAGAAGTTGCTCCACATGCCACCATGGTTGGGTTAGCTGCGCGCACCATTGATAAAAAAGCACATGAAAGCAAAACGGATGATTTGGAAATAAAAGATAACACAACCAATAATCAAAATGCTCACAAAACGTTGCACACTGCAAAATTAGATGAACACTTTAATGCTTATGGACTAAACCCTAACAGCAAAGACCCCGTTGCAACTAGCATCACTGCCCTACTAACACACATTCAGGCTCAAGATGATAGAATTCAAGCGCTACAAAAAGCAATCTGTAAACTTGACCCAACATTTTGCAAACAAAATCTACCCACTATTAACAGTGAAGATTTGGATATCTTACCTTAACCCATGAGCCCAAACAAACAAACCAGATAGTTAAAATATTTTACTGACTCTACTAACCAAGGAATCTATTATGTCATGGCAGCAAATTCATCTACAATGCACACCCAATCAAGTTGATTTGGCTGAGGCTCTGTTTTATGAGAATCAAGCAGTCTCCATTTTACTAGAAGATGCAGGCGATGAACCTTTATTTGAGCCGATGCCGGGCGAAGAGCCTTTATGGGGCAATATTATTTTAACTGCTATTTTTGATACCAATTCTGATAATAGCCATGACTTTACTCAAACCGACTTTCAAACACTTGCTCAAGAAATTGCTGCCGAGGTTGGTGCAAGTCGCGTGTGGCTTAGCTGTCTTGATGATAAAGACTGGACTAAAGAGTGGATGACCCATTATAAACCCATTAAATGTCAGGGCAATCTTTGGATTGTTCCAAAATGGCTAAACGCACCCGATGCATCAGCAATTAATCTAATTTTAGACCCCGGTTTAGCCTTTGGTACTGGTTATCATGCGACCACCAGACTGTGTTTAGACTGGTTAGCTGAACAAGATTTAACCAATAAAACTGTCATTGATTATGGCTGCGGCTCAGGGATTTTAGGAGTGGGCGCTCTGCTTTTAGGTGCAAAAGTGGTGTATGCGGTCGATATTGACCCTCAAGCAGTACTTGCCACACGTCAAAATGGCCAACTCAATGGTGTTGCTGACCGTTTACGCGCTTTTTTACCTGAAGAATTTAAAGAATTTTGGCAAACCCAATCTGATAATGCAGACATTATAACTGCCAATATTTTAGCCAAACCTTTAATTCATTTTGCACCCTACTTTGCAAATTTGTTAAAAAATCAAGGTCAAATTGTTTTGGCGGGGTTGATTGAAAATCAAGTTGCAGATGTTGTCAATGCCTATCAACCCTACTTCAAAATTGATGAACCATATCAGTATAACGCACCAGAAGATAAACATTGGTGTCGTTTATCTGCTAAAAAATACGCTTAAACCCCAAATAATTGTAAAAATGTTTGCAATTTAGTAGCATAGCCATTAGGTCAACATTGTTTATTTGTTATACAAAATGATAAAACAAAATTTCGTGCAATTTTATGATTTTGCACTTAAAATTAGACCTAGTTGATAAAGGTGTATTTTATTTACTTATCAGCGGTTATCTATAAAAATTGGAACATTCATGAGTCAGCTAAAAACCAAATGCCCCAGCTGTGGGGCAATTTACCCAATGCCTGCCGTCAAGGTTGGCGATCCCACCGCACGTGCTAAATGCGGTCGGTGT
>CAKAQU010000127.1 GCA_916720335.1 uncultured Moraxella sp.
TTTACAAATCGCCTTAAACAAAAGTTACCGCATGAATGCAGCTCAGCAAACCGCTTTAAATACCAAACAAGGCAAAGGACGTCGTCCGCGCCAATACATCGCCGCTCGTACCCATCGTGGAGTTGAATTGATTGCGTTGGCGGATGTGTATTACTTCACTGCTGACCAAAAATACGTCAAAGTTCGCCATAAAAATGGCGTGGTGCTGATTGACGAAACCTTAAAAGATTTGGAACAAGAATTTGAAGGGGTGATGTTTCGCATTCATCGAAATGCTTTGATTAATCTAGAATATTTAGATTTGCTAGAAACTGTAGATTCAGGACAATATCAAGTACGTTTTCGTGGCATGAACGAAAAACTGGCGGTCTCTCGCCGTCATTTACCAATGCTGCGTGAAAAAATCCAAAATATTTAAAGTACTTGCCAAATACTTACCAAAAGAGCCAGTAGGCTCTTTTTTTGATTTTAATCATTTGGTTGATGATAAAAAAACACAATAAACCCATCCAACGCTTTGTTGAAATAGTTTTGCTTTTTATAAAAATTAGGTGTACCATAGAAACAATAACGCAAAATGACCCTAAATTTCTTGCAAGGTGATGACGATGTTTTTAGATAAGACGCTACCCAGCAGATTGATAAGTAAAACAGCAATTAAATTATTTGGAATTTTAGCATTGGGTTTGGTATTAAATGCGTGTGGTGAAGATAAGCCATCTCAACCAAAAACTGACACCCCTGCCAAAGTCGCAGAAACCAAAACTCCAGAAACAAAGACAGATGCAGCTAAACCCGCAGAAGAAGCTAAAACTAGCGCAGCAAATACAAACGAAAAACCTTCAGATGCAACTGAACAAAAACAAGCAGCTGAGCAAAAAGCAGAGGATAAAGCAGCCAAAGAAGCTGATAGCAAAAAAGCGGATGATAAAAAATCAGATGTTAAAGCCCTATCCATAGAAGAAGGCAAAAAACGCTACGAAACCACCTGTAAAGCGTGCCACGAGCAAGGGCTTTTGGATGCACCAAAACTCACAGATAAAGCTAACTGGGCAAAACGCCTGGAGCAAGGCGTAGATACATTACACGCACATTCTGCCAAAGGCTTTAATAAAATGCCCGCTCAAGCAGCAGGCGATGTAAGTGAAGCTGAAGTGTATGCAGCGGTAGATTATATGGTAAGTCAGGTAAAATAATCTGAATTTGGTTAGTTTTGCTTAAAAAAACCATCAATTTTGAATTGATGGTTTTTTATTTTATTTATGACTGATAGGAGCTTTAGGGTCTTTTGGTGCTTCTTTAACATCAAGATGAAACTGATTTTTATTTTCTTCTTTGGCATGATAAGCAAGTGCAAGACTGGTAGCAAAAAAAATCGCTGCCAAAATTGCGGTCGTACGTGTTAGAAAATTTGCTGAACCTGAGGCTCCAAACACCGTACCTGCAGCACCCGAACCAAAAGATGCGCCAGCATCGGCACCCTTGCCATGTTGGATTAAAATCAAACCAGATAAAGCAATGGCAACAATAATATGAATGGCTAAAATAAACGTAAACATAATTGACTCAAAAAATTAATTAATAAAAGCACGAATAATTTGACCAAAATTATCCGCTTTTAAAGATGCACCACCTACCAAAACACCATCAACAACAGCAATATTAGCAATATCAGATGCGTTGTTTTGATTGACACTACCACCATATAACAAAGGAGCGTAAATTTCTAGGGTGCTTAGCAATTCACTAATGTAATTATGCACCTCTTCAATTTCTAAAGTAGTTGGTGTTAGTCCTGTACCAATCGCCCAAACAGGTTCATAAGCAATTAAAAGCTTGGGTAGTTCGTCGTGATGCTCAAACCCCACATCGCTAGCAAATTGCTCAAGCAATCTAAGCTGTTTTTCTAAAACTTCATAAGTTTGACTTGCGTCGTATTCTGCTTTGGTTTCACCAATACAAAAAATGACTGATAAATTTGCCAAAAAAGCCTGACGGATTTTTTTAGTTAAAATTTCATCATGTTCACCGTGATATTGACGACGTTCTGAATGCCCAACTAATGCAAATTTTGCACCAATATCGGCTAATTGTGCCGCTGAAACATCACCTGTATACGCTCCTGTCTCAAGAGTATAAGCACAAACATCCTGACCGCCTAATAACAGCGATGTTTGGTTTTGTATTCGCAAAACTGGTAAATGCACAAAACTTGGGGCAATCGCCACCACACAATTGGTTAAATTATCTGCAAGATGCGCAATATCTGTAAAAATTTCGACTGCATTATTTTGGGTTAGTGGGTTAGTTTTCCAGTTGCCGATGACGTATTTTTTGGCTGTATTCATAAATATTCTTTAGAAATCTATCAGTTAACCGCTCTATTATACCGATTAACCTGCTGATTTTCCAGTAATCCGAAAACTTCAGCCTTTAAAGCAAAAGATAACGATAAAATAAGGCATTCTCTTTTAATTTAAAGTAAAATAAAGAAAGTAAATCAACAAAAAAACTTGCTAAAAAAATCATATTTTAAAATATCTGTGTTTGATATCTACATGATACATCTTGCCCATTACAAACATTTGCCAAAACAGGAGGAAAATGATGACAACAAACGCCCATAATTTTAGTGGTCTTGCTCATATTTTGGTTGCTAATAATTTGGTTGCACCCGATGCAATGGCTCGCGCTTTAGAAGAATCTAAGCAGCAGCAAAAAGCAATCGTGCCTTATTTGGTGGAAAACCGTTTAGCCCCGCCTGCCCAAATTGCTTTATTATTATCCCATCATTTTGGCGACCCATTATTTGATTTAAATGCATTATCAGTAGATGTTGTTCCCAAAGAATTGGTTGATGAAAAAACCGTCAGCCGTTATGGAGTGCTGCCACTATTTAAACGTGGTAAAAGATTGTTTGTGGGTTTGTCTGACCCAACGCGCCTTGACGCCATTGATGCCATTTCTTTTAATGCCAATTTAACGGTTGAAACCGTTGTGGTAGAAGAAGACAAACTCAAAAAAATGATTGAAAACGTCTATATGGGCGGCACTGAAGATTTATCCAAAATTGGTGATATTGATTTATCCAGTGAAATGGGGGATGACCCTAACGATGATGATGACGGTCAAGAAATTGATGCTGCTGGCAGCCCAGAAGATGCGCCTGTTGTAAAATTTGTGAATAAAATGCTATTAGATGCTATCCGTATGGGTGCATCGGATTTACACTTTGAACCTTATGAAAAAACCTATCGCGTGCGTTTTCGTGTTGATGGTGTGATGCAAATTGTCAGCCGACCACCTGTGCAACTGGCAGGCAAAATTGCTGCACGCTTAAAAGTCATGTCGCAAATGGATATTTCAGAGCGCCGCATCCCTCAGGATGGACGTATTAAACTTAAAATTTCCAAAACCAAAGCCATTGACTTTCGTGTAAACTCACTGCCAACTTTATTTGGTGAAAAAATTGTACTGCGTATCTTAGACCCGTCATCAGCGATGCTTGGAATTGATGCGTTGGGCTATGAGCCTGACCAAAAGGAGTTGTTTTTAGAAGCCTTAGACAAACCTCAAGGCATGTTATTAATTACAGGTCCAACTGGTTCGGGTAAAACGGTATCGCTGTATACAGGGCTTAATATTCTAAACACCCCAGAAACCAATATTTCCACCGCCGAAGACCCAGTTGAGATTAACTTAGAAGGCATCAATCAAGTCAACGTAAACCCAAAAGTTGGCTTAACATTTGCGTCCGCTCTAAAAGCATTTTTACGTCAAGACCCTGATATTGTTATGGTTGGGGAGATTCGTGATTTAGAAACTGCTGAAATTGCCATTAAAGCTGCTCAAACGGGTCATATGGTATTGTCCACCTTACACACCAACTCTGCACCAGAAACACTAACTCGATTGCGTAACATGGGGGTAGCTTCATTTAACATTGCAACTTCTGTAAACTTAGTAATCGCTCAACGTTTGGCTCGGCGCCTATGTAAATCATGCAAACGCCCAACCAACGTACCAAAACAATCATTGCTTGAAATTGGTTTTACTGAAGAAGATTTAGCAAATCCTGATAACGTGATTTATGAAGCTGTGGGGTGTTCTGAATGCCGAGAAGGTTATAAAGGGCGTGTGGGTATTTATGAAGTGATGAAAGTATACCCTGAAATCTCACGCATTATTATGGAAGATGGCAACGCCATTCAAATCAAAGATGCTGCCTTAAAACTAGGATTTCGAGATTTGCGCCGCTCAGGAATTATGAAAGTACTACAGGGCACAACCAGCATCGCTGAAATGTATCGGGTCACTTCAGATTGATGGTTTTTAGATAACAATTTTTAGAGGTGGTTTTGAAGGTAATTTAGACTAAATGGCAATTTTGTTTGGTTGTAATTTTACCTAAAAACCGTTATAATATCGCCTTTTAGCGTTTTATTTTGTCTTATTTTTTAAATAAAATACGCCCCCATTTTTATACAAACAAACTAAATTCAAAGTTTAAGGTGAATTCATGTCTAATTTAGATATTGCTGTTGCTGTCATTTCTGACTCATCGAGGATGAGCGCATCACAGTTGATTCCAGCAAGTGCACCTGTGGCATTTT
>CAKAQU010000128.1 GCA_916720335.1 uncultured Moraxella sp.
AGTTCCTTAGTGGAATTGCCTTACGAATTTAGGGGCCAGCATTTCAGGAATTGTGGGCATTTTCAAATTTAAAAAGTTTACGAATACGCATAATGTTAAGAGTTAATATAAAGGTTCAGTTTATCACATTGTTTGATAAAATTAAAATTATCTAAAAACATGGGTTTATTTGCACCATAGGCAAAATGTGTTAAAATCAACTGTGACCTCATCAAAATTTTATAAAATTTTGCTTCCAAAAGTGCTATTATACTCAAGATTTATCCAAAACTAGGTATCTTATGTCAAAATTTATCTCCGAAACCGTAACGTATGTACACCATTGGACAGATCGTCTATTTACCATCAAAACCACTCGCAACGATGCTTTGCGTTTTCGCAATGGCGAATTTGCTATGATTGGCTTGATGGTTGATGGTAAGCCTTTGGTACGTGCTTATTCCATTGCCAGCCCCAATTACGCTGAAGAACTAGAATTTTATTCAATTAAAGTACAAGATGGTCCTTTAACCAGTCGTCTTCAACACATTCAAGTAGGTGATGAACTTCTAGTCAGTAAAAAACCAACAGGAACGTTGGTGCTTGATGATTTGTTGCCTGGAAAAAATCTATATATGTTAGCAACAGGAACAGGGCTTGCGCCATTTTTATCTCTAACTCGCGACCCTGAAGTGTACGAACGTTTTGATAAAGTTATTTTAGTGCATGGTGTGCGCCATGTTGAAGATTTAGCCTATCGAAAAATGTTTGAAGAAGACCTGCCTAATGATGAGATTTTTGGTGATTGGGTACGCGAAAAATTTATTTATTACCCAACCGTTACCCGAGATGAATTCAAAAATCAAGGACGGGTTACTGATTTGTTAAAATCTGGAAAATTATTTCAAGATATTGGCATGCCACCTATCAATAAAGATGATGACCGCGTGATGATTTGTGGCAGTATGGCGATGAACGCCGATACATGTGCAATTTTAGATGAGTTTGGTTTAACCATTTCGCCACGTATGGGTGAACCTGCTGATTATGTTGTTGAACGAGCTTTTGTTGGCTAATTTGCCGAATTATCATTTTCTAGACAAGCCTTTGTAAATAAAAAAAGCATCATCAATTAGTGATGCTTTTTTTATTGGTCTAGGGCAAAAAAGCTGATATTACATGATTAATATAACGAAAACCCAATTTTGTAGGCGCTAAAACATTGGGATTAAAAACCATAAACCCTTGATGTTGCAGTGGCAAAAGTTCGCTATCGATGGTGCTTACCAAAAGCCCTGTTCTTTCTTCAAATGTTTGCACATCCACTCCATCGCGCAGTCGCAGTGCATTCATCATAAACTCAAATGGCAACTGCTCTTCAGGCACGCGCTCAAAGTTAACCATTTTTGGCACGCTGTCATAGTTAAGATAATCTTTGGGCAGGCGTGATTTATAAAAACGGTACACACCGTCTTGAAAATCAGGGTGCTGATAAAGGGTTATTTTGCCATGAGCGCCCGCACCAATCGCCAAATAATCACCAAATTGCCAATAATTTAAATTATGCTGACACGGATTGTCGTCCTTACCCACCCAAGCTGATACCTCATAGTTTACAAAACCTGCCTGCAACAGACAGGCTCGACCCAAATCTTCTATCAATCCCATCATTTCATCATTGGGTAAAGATGGCGGAACACGATAAAAGGCAGTATTTGGTTCAATAGTCAATTGATACCAAGAGATGTGTGTTGCCCCTGCTGATATTGCAGTTTTTATGTCATCAATAGCCAGCTGAGAAGTTTGATTTGGCAATCCATGCATCAAATCAACATTCAAACGCTTAAACCCTGCTTGCTTAGCGCTTTGGATAGCACGGATGGCGTCATCTTTATTATGAATACGACCAAGTATTGACAAAGTTTTATCGTCAAAACTTTGCACACCAATTGACAAACGATTGATGCCAAGTTGTAAATAATCAGAAAATGGCGCGTGCTCTATCGTTGCTGGGTTGACTTCTAAGGTAATCTCAATATCATCTTCAAAATCAAATAGCTGCTTTAATCCCAAAAACAATCTTTGGTATTCACGAATCGGTAATAATGATGGGGTTCCGCCACCAATAAAAATTGAGTGAATTTTACGATTTTGAACAAATGCAAGCTGGGATTTAGCATCTGCTAATAGTGCATCAACATAATCTGTAAATAATGTTTGGGCTAAAGTCTCATCTTTATTGATGGTATGCGAATTAAAATCACAATAAGGACATTTTTTAACACACCAAGGAATATGGATATATAAAGATAAAGGTATTTTTTTAGAGTCTAAAGTTAATAAATGCGCATTAGCCATAAAATATATCCACTTGATGATTGATAGCCACTTATATTCTAACCGTCTGTTTTATCCATTGTCTGTAGATCAAATTGAATTAATTTAAATTTTAAACCCAAATGTTTTTCTAAAACTGGCAAATTAAACGCATCACTCTCACTGACAAAACTAATTGCCACGCCTGTTTGTCCTGCGCGCCCTGTGCGTCCAATTCGGTGAACGTAATCATCTGGCATATCAGGTAAGGTATAGTTAAATACATGAGAAACATCATCCACATGAATCCCGCGTCCCGCCACGTCAGTTGCAACCAAAATTTTGACATCGCCCTGTTTAAACCGTTGCAAATAACGCTCACGTTTTTGCTGAGCAACATCACCTGATAACATCGTTACTTCAAAAGAACGTCTTAAATTATCATAAAGACGCTTTACTTGGTCTTTTCTATTGGCAAAAATAATTGCTTTAGTTACATTATTTTGCTGCAAAAAGTGTTTTAACGCTGTTGTTTTTTCCTTTTCACTCAATAAATAAAATTCTTGTTGAATGTCTTTATTGGTTTTATTTTGTGGAGCAATTTCAACAAACGCAGGATTAAATAGCCAACGGTATGCTAAATTCATCACATCCGCGTTAAATGTTGCCGAAAACAACAAACTTTGACGGTGGGTATTTGGAGGCGTTTTGGCAATGATTTGTTTAACATCGGGAATAAAACCCATATCGAGCATTCGGTCGGCTTCATCAAGCACCAACACTTCCACACGGTCTAAAAACAATTTTCCACGCTTGACCCAATCTAAAATTCGTCCCGGTGTACCAATTAAAATATCTAAAGGGCGTCTATTGATAGTGCTTTCTTGTTTTTCAAAATCAACACCGCCAGTCATGCAAAGTGATGACAATGAACTAAATTTAATTAATTCTCGACAATCAGCATAAATTTGTTGAGCAAGTTCACGAGTTGGCGCTAAAATTAAGGCTCTGGGTTCTCCCAAATAATGAATCTCATCTTTTTTAAATGGGTTATTTAACAGCGACTCAATAACGGTAATTAAGAAAGTTGCTGTTTTACCCGTTCCTGTTTGCGCCTGACCAATGGCATCTTGACCAGCTAAAGTATGAGGTAAGATTTTAGCCTGAATGGGAGTAAGCATGTCAAATTTTAACGCTGTCAATGCTTTTTGGGTACAGTCGCTTAATTGAAAATCAGAAAACTGCTCAAAAGGTGCTTGAGATTCTTTACAGTGGGTCAATTTTTTATCCTTAATTTGGCAAATTGCTTAAAATACAAAATCAGTTTTCCAAATTATCTAAACACGAAAGAAAAGAGGCTTCAGTTGCTTGTGAAACAAACGTTTTTTTGGTGGCCTCATCATCATAAACCGGATTTTTGTAAACAATATCCAAGCCTTTTTTCCAAGCTGAATCAACAAACTCAACTGTTTGATGATGGTTTTTACCAAAGTTTTTTTGTACTTTTTTAAATTCAGTGGCTAAAATTTTTTGAGTTTTTTCTTTACTTGTACCTGCTTGACGTTCTTTAGCAGCAATAAATACACCATGACTTGCCATCATGCAAATACCAGCATTCACCTCATCAATGACTTGCTGCTCAATATTTTGAACGGTTTGGGCATGCAATGTGTGTTGACTTGTGCCAGCAAGAAGCACAAAAACGGATAGGTAGCGTAATATTTTCACAAAAAATCCTAATCAAACATAAGATATAAAAGGGAACTATTGTACCATATTTTTATCTTAACGATAAAATAGTAAATTATTTAAACACTCTTAAAAAATATCCAAAAATTTGTTACAATAAGCAAATATTTTGATTAGATTTATACACACTAGCGCCCATTGATAGTAATTTTACATAACAGCTTATGACACCAACTAAAAGAATCTTATTGATTAATGGTCCTAATCTGCATTTATTAGGCAAACGTGAACCTGATATATATGGCAAGACTACGTTATTTGACATCCAAAAACGCTTGGCTGATACATTAATTTCCCACCAAATTAGTTTACAGTGCCTACAATCAAATCATGAGGGTGTATTGGTAGATAAAATTGCTGAATTGGGACTTTTGGCAGATGATGGTGGTTTTGATGGCGTCATCATCAATCCAGGTGCCTTTACTCATACATCCGTTGCGATTCGCGATGCACTCATGGCGGCTAACAAACCTTTTGTGGAAGTCCACCTATCCAACATTCATGCTCGTGAACCTTTTCGTCATCATTCCTATTTTTCGGATAAAGCCCTTG
>CAKAQU010000129.1 GCA_916720335.1 uncultured Moraxella sp.
ACAGCGAATCAAAAAGCGGTCATACAGCGCTGACAGCTCGCTTTCACCTGTGGGCAGTTCGTTGGATGCTCCAATTAAGCCAATTAGTGGCACATCGGTGCTGGTTGTACCATTATGGTATTTTCGTTCGTTTAAAATGGTTAATAGGGCGTTTAGAATTGATGAACTGGCTTTAAAAATTTCATCCAAAAAAGCAACTTGTGCTGTGGGCAAATAGCCTTGAGTGTTACGCAAAAATCGGTCTTGTTTGAGTTCACTGATGGAAAGTGGTCCAAAGATTTCTTCAGGGGTGGAAAATTTGGTTAAAAGATATTCAAAATAAGTATGTTCGTTTTCTGATAAGGGCTGTAGGGTTTGGCTGATGCGTCTTGCCAGCAGGGATTTGGCGGTGCCGGGCGGTCCAATTAGCAAAGAGTTTTCTTTAGCAACCAAGGCAAGTAAAGCTGATTTGATGATGTTGTCTCGCCCAATAAGTGAGGCGTTAAGATGGTTTTGGATTTCTAGTAATTTTGCTTTCATCAAAATAATCCTTCTTAAAACAAGATAACCAATTATATAATCAAACCAGACAAATAAAAAGGCAAAATAAATTTGCCTTTGGGTATTTTGGTTGGATTGGTTGGGTTATTTTTTATCAAAAAATACGCTTTTAATACGTATAAACGCAATGACCGCACCAATACACAAAACAACAATCACAACAATTTTGCTGATAGGCTCAATAAAAGCTTCTACTTGTTCGTAGTTTGCCCCCAAAATATAACCTGCGTACGCCAAAATTGTTGTCCAGATTGCCGAACCAATCGCTGTTAGCACCAAAAACGGCAACATGGGCATACGAGCCATACCCGCAGGAATGGAAATCAGTGAACGGATAGCAGGAATCATACGCCCAAAAAAAATCACAGTTTTGCCGTATTTATGAAACCAATCTTGGGCATTGGTAACGTCTGATGGTTTGACCAGTACGTATTTGCCATATTTTTCAGCAAGGCTAAATAGGCGTTTTTCGTCAAAAACCGTCCCTAAATAATACAGTGGCAGTGCTCCAAGTACCGAACCAAGCGTTCCTGCAATAATCACTAAAACCAAGTTCATCTTACCCATTGCTGCTGCAAAACCTGCCGCAGGCATAATCAGTTCACTGGGAATGGGTGGAAAAACATTTTCCAAAAACATCATGACAGTTACGCCCAAAAGCCCAAACTGCTCCATGATTATCAGCACCCACTCGCTGATTTTATCCATCATAAAACGGTCTCAAATAATCAAAATGGCTATCATACCGAAAAATTGCTTTTTTGGCAAAGTGCAATTTGTTATAATGGGCAACTATTTATTTTGATTTTAGTTTAATTTATTAGCGAGCAGGCATCATGACAACTTTTACCGAACAAAAAAACGCCGTTACTCATATTGAAGGGGCATTATACGACAATCAAGCCCTAAAAATTGGCATTGCTGTGGGTCGTTTTAATGGCTTTTTGGTCGAAAGTTTGGTTCAAGGGGCATTAGATGCGTTGCTTCGCCATGGTGTTTTAGGGCAAAATATCACAGTCGTACGCGTGCCGGGGGCGTTTGAACTGCCTTTGACTGCCAAACGTATGGCGCAAAGTGGCAAATTTGATGCAATTGTGGTGCTTGGGTCGATTATTCGTGGCAGCACACCGCATTTTGATATTGTGGCAAGCGAAAGCGCTAAAGGGTTGAGCCATGTTGCTTTGCATCATGATATTCCTGTGATTAATGGTATTTTAACCACTGAAAACATAGAGCAGACCATTGAGCGAGCTGGCACAAAAGCAGGCAATAAGGGTTATGATGCAGCGATGACCGCGATTGAAATGGTTAGCACATTAAAGGCGATTTAAAGGGCGATTATGATTACTCAAGATACAGAACATAAAAACACCCAAAGCCAAGACAGTAAGCAAGCCTTTAATCATGAATCGGGCTATAAAACCACCTATACTGCTGTTCGAAAAGCTCGTCGCTTTGCGTTGCAGGGTATCTATGAATGGTTGATGACTGATTATCGTTTTGCTACCGAAAATCGCGATTTGCTAGGCGGTAATGAACCGCATACTATTGTTGCACGCACTCGTGCCACCAACGCCATGCATACAGTGCATTTGGGTTATTATCATGAATTGATGAGAAACATTCCTGAGCAGGCGGGACAACTGATTGTAGATATTTCATCATTTTTAGACCGTAATTTTAACCGTTTGGACTTGGTAGAGCGAGCAATTTTATTGATTGGGGCGTATGAACTTAAAAACAGCTTGCACATTCCTTATAAAGTGGTAATTGATGAAGCCATGCAATTAAATGCGCATTTTGGAGCGACAGACGCACACAAATTGATTAATGCCATTTTGGATAAATACGCCAAGCAGGTGCGAGCGCTAGAAGTGCAGGCGGATAAAGACAAAAAACAAACGAGCCCATCACAAAATATTTCATCTTAAACACTTTAAAAAGGTACATAAGTACCTTTTTTTAATATTCCTTTCTCCTTCTTTGGATGCTTGATATGTCTGAATTTTCATTGATTTATCAGTATTTTAAATCGGCGACATCGTCTCATAAAAATACAGTTTTGGGCATTGGTGATGATTGTGCTGTTTCCAATATCCCTGAAGATTGTCAATTGGTCAGTTGTGTGGATACACTGGTAATGGGTCGGCATTTCCCAGAAGGCACCCAAGCTTATGCTATTGGTTATAAATCCGTTGCAGTAAACTTATCGGATTTGGCAGCCATGGGCGCTGTGCCATATGCGATTTTATTGGGAATTAGTTTACCAGATTGCGATGCTGTATGGCTGGCAGAATTTTCGCAAGGTATCACGGATATTTGCGCTAAATTTGGCGTAGAACTGATTGGTGGCGATACAACCAAATCCGATAAACTTACCATCAGCGTTACGGCTTTGGGATTTGTCAAAGCAGGCACGGCAATTACTCGTGATGGCGCTCAGATTGGCGATATAGTGTGTGTAAGTGGCAACATTGGTTCAGCAAGTTACGCTTTGGACTGCTTATTTCATCAGCAAGCCACTACTTTGCAGTCTGCACTGGATTTGCCTAATCCACAAGTTGAGTTGGCTCAAAAACTTGCGCCATGGGTCAATAGCATGATTGATATATCCGATGGATTGGGTCAGGATTTGGGGCATATTTTAACAGCCTCCAAAGTTGGCGCGATGTTGTTTTTGGATAAAATCCCTTGTGCTGATGAGTTATCACTTTTATCAGATGATAAAAGATGGCAATATCAGCTCAATGGCGGTGATGATTATGAACTGTGTTTTACGTTATCGCCAGAAAATTTTACTTTGTTTAGTCAAAAATACCCAAACAGTATTTTTGCCATTGGCAAAATTATCGCTGATAAAAAACTCGTGTTTTTAAATCATCAAAAACCAGTCAATTTTTGCGTAAAAGGCTATCAGCATTTTTAGCCTTTTGGTGGAATTTTTTTAAATTTAATTTTATTTGAATGTTGTTTATTATTTTGTTATGACCTTGTCTAGTAAACCCGATATTAAAAAACCCAATCGTTGTCCACCTTGCCCAAAAACTGCCACTACATTTGAAAAATGTATTTATTGGTTTGGTATTGGTTTGGGTTCGGGACTTCCTAAAAAGGCACCAGGAACTTGGGGAACAGTTGGTGGTTTGCTTGTGGCGCTACCAATCATGCATTTGGGGTTTGTAGGGTTTTTAATGATAACCTTGCTTGGTTGTATGGTTGGTAGTTATATCTGTGGCAAAACGTCTGAACTGATGGCTGTTCATGATGACCCACACATTGTGTTTGATGAATGGGTGGGGGTGTGGATTGCCCTGCTGCCTGTGGTGTATCTTGGTCAAAAAGCGATGCCTTTAGCATGGATATCTATTTTATTGGTGTTTTTATTATTTCGTATCTTTGATATTCTTAAACCCTTTCCAATTAATTGGGTGGATAAAAAAGTATCAGGTGGTTTTGGAATCATGCTCGATGATATTTTAGCTGGCATTATGTCAGCGGTAGTTTGGATTTGCTGGCGACTTTGGTTTTAAAATTATAGGATTTTTGTAAAAGGAGAATTTGGGGAATGCTCTTGTGTTACAATGGCTAAAATTGTGAAATTAGGATAAATTTATGTCATTATCTATCATTATTTTAGCCGCCGGCAAAGGCACACGCATGAAGTCAAGTCTACCAAAAGTGCTACAGCCTTTGGCAGGTCAGCCGCTGCTTGCTCATGTATTAAAAACTGCCAAACAGCTTCATCCTAAAAATATCATTACTATTTTTGGACATGGAGGCGATTTGGTTAAAAATGCGTTTGCATTGGAAAATATGATTTGGGCAGAGCAAACCCAGCAGCTTGGCACGGGTGACGCGGTTAAAAGCACATTGCCAATTTTACCCAAAGATGGTATGTCGCTTATTTTATCAGGTGATGTTCCCTTGGTTCAGCTTCAGACATTGCAAGAACTTGTTGGTAAATCTTCAGATACTGGCTTTGGTATGGTAACATTAACGTTGGATAATCCAGCAGGAT
>CAKAQU010000130.1 GCA_916720335.1 uncultured Moraxella sp.
AAACCAGAACCAAAACAAATTTTAGAAATTATTGCTTCGGCTAAACAAGCAAATGGGTAATTGTTATATTCGCCAGATACTGTACCAAAGGTTTGTTTTAAAGAACCATGCAAATTGGCGTTTAGCGTACTAAAATACACTTTACTGATTGCCGAAATTGTTACATCAGATTGTAGATTAAGCGGATAATCATCTTGTAGACGAATATCGCCTTGGGCGTCTTGAATTAAAACTTGATGACTCACATCAAGTCCAACACCATAAAATACAACTTTGGTATCGCGCCAATTGGCTTTTTTAATTGCAATGTCATACAAATAAACAGGGTCTTTGGTTTTTTGAGTAAAATTAACCACCTTGGCACTCACATCAGAAACTGACACTGGCAAAGGTGTTTTGATGGTCATGTAATCAAAGGGTTCACCCGTTGGAGCTTTGTTATCAATAATATCCAATCTATCTATATGAGCAAAAGATAAATGAGCCTTACCAGCAAATAAAGCATACCAGCCAACTTGCAAATCCAATTTATTGGCCTTGATGGTCAAATCTTTAGTCGCAGGTACAACCACATCAGATAATGACAGTCGCGTCAAAAAGTCTCCAGACACATAGTGAATTTTTATATTTGTTCTTTGACTGATTTCATCTAAAATAAATTGAGTGCCACGTTCGCTTGACAAAACCCCCATAATTGAGGTAATTAGTACCAACCAAAATACCAAAAACCAAATCAAAAAACGCAGTGAACGTCTCCAGAATGAATATCTCGGTTTTGCATTGGATGAATTTTTTTCAATATGGGTCATAAATTTGATTGAACCAATAAAATAACTAAAACACTTAATAAACTAAACAATCAAAATGGCGTGCCAATAAAAAACAGCAGTTTGATTGGGCGATTTTCTTCACGAATGCCAGTTGCCACATCAACACGCACCTGACCGATAGGCGATGCCCAACGAACACCAACACCAACACCAATTTTGGTGGGGTTACTAAAACTTGTATCATAAGCATTGCCCACATCACTAAATACGCCCAAACGTACATCTTTTAAGATTTCATAATTATATTCAGCAGTCGCAACTGCCAACACTTGACCACCTGTCAAATAACCTTTATTGGATAATGGTGATAAACTGTTGTAACTGTATCCACGAATACTTTGGTCGCCTCCAGCAAAAAACCGCAACTTATAAGGTACATCCTGAAAATTATCTGCCCAAATATAGCCCGCCTGCAAACCACCCAATACTTGATGGCGACGTTTTTTGCCGTATTGGTTATCACCAAAACTATACACGCCGTTCATACCGGCACGAAAAATTGCCATATCAGTATCACTCATCAGTGCTTTTGTGCCTGCTTCCACCGAATAATACTGCCGATAACCCTGCATGACCGCCAAAGGATTGTCTGCCACCATTTTATTCATCGCATAACCAAAAAGCACAGCCTCTTGAGTTGGCTTTCCGCCTAAAAATTGTACGGGCAAATCTTTCCAGAATTCAGGTGATAACTTGGTTTCCAATTCATCCAAATGATAGCGAACCGAATAAGTGCGAGTCCAGCCCTGTTTTTTAACGATATTGCGACTTAACCCCAAATCCAAAGTTTTAGAGGATAATTGCAAATTACCCTTGCCTTTGTCTAAATTTTCATCTTTATAAGATAAACTGCCCTTTAAGGTGTCGTTTAATGGGTGAGTAACAGGACGAACAATATAAGCCTGAGCCACTTTATTTTGGTTGGATAAATTGGTTTTAAATCCAGCCTGCATACCATCTCTATTTAATAAATTATGGTCAAATTTTGTACCAATTTGCGCGCCCGAATCCGAACCCCAACCAAACTGTATTTGGGCATTTTTTGGCTTGTCAGTAGCGACAAATACATAAAGTGGCACTTTTTTATCTTGATAAACTTCTTGGGCGGTTTTACGGCCTTGTAGCGTTGCAGGTTCTTGACCTTCAGGAGCAATTGCTTCATCTTTAGTTTCATCAGGCAAAATAAATTTCGCAACATTACTAATGGCATCAGAAATGCGCCCAAGCAAACTTTTGGACTTTTTATTGGTATTGATTGCCAACACTCTATCATTAGGAGAGTTATATAAACGTTCAGCCTTTTTTACCACCAGCGCCAACTTATCCATAAGAGCTTGAGAAGCAGTAAATTCCAAAGGAGCAATATCAGCACTGACGCCATCGCCTAAATCCACCGTTTGACTGGCATCTTCCTTATCTTTTTTGTCAATTTGTTCTGTCTGAATGCCTTTATCTATCTGAGTGCTGGCACTAGGCAATACTGTTTCGGTGTTTACCGCATTAAAATAACCTGTTGCCAAAAGATTGTTGCTAAGATTTCTTACCGCGCTACGGTTATAAGCATCACCCATTTTAAAGGTTAGTAATTTTTTTAAGAGTTCAGGTTTAACAGGTAATTTATCAGAGTCGGTTGTTGGGGCATTGGTTGTTGGGTCAATGGTAAAAAACACCACATCATCAAAGGCATATTGTTGTCCAGTTTCATATACCAAATTGACATCAGCAATGTTATCAGGCAACAATACATCCGCTGATGCGTTTAACCAGCGACTGTCAAAATAACCATGTTCGCCACTTACGCTGGCAATATCTGATTTAACTTGCTCATAATCGCCCTGATTAAAAATTGCACTTTTTTTTAACTTGCTACCAGTAGCCACCGCTTCAAATGCTTTATCTGTCTTGCCCTCACCACGAATATCCAAAACTTGATGGTCAATAATAACAGGATTTCCCAGCTGATGAATGATGACATTAACCTCACCCGATTTAGCTTTGATAACACTAAAATCGACTTCATAATAACCAACCGCTTGTGCGGCAGATAAAACCGTTTGTCTTAACTTTGGCAGCGCTGAACGAAAATCCACAATGCTTTGGGCGGTATTATTTTTTAAAGCAGCTGCAATATTGGCATATGGCTGTTGTTTAGCTTGTGAGCGGGTTATTGCTTGTAATTTATCCAAATCAATGGTTTTGGTTTGCTGATTTGGTTTGTGTTCATATAAATGAACCTTTAACATTGGTACTTTTTCAACACCATCGTTAAACAAGTGATTGTATAATTTTTTAAATGGGTTTTGTTTCTGATTAGGTTCGTCGTTTTTATCATCTGCCGCGTTTTCGTCACTGATTTGCTGATATTCTGGTAGATAAACGGATGGCTCAATACCCACCTGATCAGAAAGTTGATTGGCATTTTGTTCAATGCTTTGCAAGGTTGGTAATTTGGTAATGCTTTGCATATCAAGACCGATTGGTATGTCTGGACTGTCAATTTTTGCAATAGGCAATGTATCTTCTACGCCATCATTTTGCACAATAAAACTTTGAGTGTCGTTTTTTATGCCGCCATGAGCCATATCAGCTAAATCCACCAAAACAGATTGTTCTGTTTGAGTGTGTTGATGCTGCATAAGTTTATTTTCAATTTCTTGGGGTGTTAATAGCGCCACTGGTGAAGTGGATGTTTGTGATTGTTCTGGTACTTTTGCCCAAACATGAGTGGGGGCAAAACCAAACGCAATTTGCCCAACCCCAATCGCAAGCATTGCAGAATATAAACGTTTTTGAGATGAGTATTTTTGAGATGACTTGTCCATTTTCATATTCTATTTTTCACAAACCCACCATAAACAACCTTGATACAACATCATTAAAATCATTGTCAAAAAGCAAACGCATTATAACAAAATTACAATAGTACACTTAATTTTTGTAAAATTTCTGTTATTATACACTAATTTTTTTAATAATAATTTTAATCAGTTATGGCATCACAATTTTCTCTTTTCCAACATCGCCGTTTTAGCGCAATGTTTTTTACGCAGTTTTTAGGGGCATTTAATGATAATGTGTTTAAACAAGCACTTATTTTGGTTTTAACCTATTCTGCTGCTGCTAAAATGGGAATGGAAATCAGCCTATTAAACAATTTAGCGGCTTTATTGTTTATTCTGCCTTACTTTTTATTTTCAGCGCTAGCAGGGCAAATCGCTGATAAATATGAGAAAGCCACTTTAACTCAAGGGGTAAAGTTTCTTGAAATTGTTATTATGGGGCTTGCTATGGCAGGCTTTATGCTTGAGCAATATTGGTTGTTATTTGTAGCGCTGTTTTTAATGGGTAGTCAATCTACATTTTTTGGTCCCATAAAATACGCTTACTTGCCTGAAGTGATGCATCAAGACGAGTTAGTTGGTGCTAATGGTATTTTTCAAACCGGTACAAGTCTTGCAATATTAACTGGTATGATGATGGCAGGCGTGCTAACTCAACTTGATAATTCAAGTTTGTGGATTTCACTGATGACGCTTGTAATTGCTGTTTTAGGTTTTATTGCATCAAAATTTTTACCTAAG
>CAKAQU010000131.1 GCA_916720335.1 uncultured Moraxella sp.
CTTCCAGCAGCAGGGCGATGTCGGCGAAGTGCAGGCCGGTGGTGGGTTCGTCGAGAATGTAGAGTGTTCTACCAGGTTTTAACTGGTAGTTGATCAAAACGTCAGAAATTTACAAGCAATAATTGTGCCTATATTCGGCTTTCCCCATCTGCATTTTTACAATTTTACTGACCGCCTAACCAACCTCCATTTTCAATCTTTGTTTAAAAGATGAATACAGAATAAGCATTGGTATTTTATCATAACTTTTTATATTTAAATTTAATTTTTTTCTAAAATTGAATCAATTTATACTAAAAAAATAAAATAGAAGAATATTTTTTCTCTTCTAAACTATCATAAGCTAAATTTTTGTGATAATTCTTAATTAAAAATAAAAGATGAATGTTTAAACCTGATGTATTTTATTTTTTCAAACCAAAAACTCATTAAAATTCAATAATATAATTATATGACACATAAGAAATTAGCGGTGTATCATTTACCATACAGCTGCTTATATCGATTTACAAAACCGTATCTTAATATAGCATTTAAAAATAAATACCAAATTTATTGAATGACCAAAAACCAATTTTTATCTGTCTTTTTTTATTTTTAATCAAAAAATTTGTTATAATAATACAATAGTATTATCAGAAATCTATCTCATGAAATCCGTTCTCTTTAATCAAACTGCCAAAAATATTCATAACATTTACTGCATTGGCAGAAATTATGTTGAACACATTGCTGAACTTAACAATCAAATTCCTGATGAACCTTTAGTGTTTTTAAAACCCAATGCCAGTTTAACCACAAAAAATCACATCACCCTACCCGATTTTTCAGACAACATCCATTATGAAACTGAAATGGTGCTTTTGATGGGTGATGATAAAAATATACTTGGAGTCGGCGCGGGACTGGATTTGACAGCAAGAGACATTCAAGATAACGCTAAAGCTAAAGGATTGCCATGGCTCAAAGCCAAAGGTTTTAAAAACGCCTGTTGGGTATCCCCTTTTTTGTCTTATCAAGAAAAAAATTATGAGCTGTATTTAGCAATTAACAATCATATTTGCCAAAACGATAGTACGTCGAAAATGATTCATTCTGCTGAAAATTTAGTGAATTACTTAGATGATATTTATGGGCTTTGCGCTGGTGATTTGATTTTTACAGGCACACCCAAAGGCGTGGGAAAATTATATTCTGGCGATAATTTAACCATCAAAATAGACGAACGCACTTACCAAATCACCGTTGGGTAACTATATTTTTGCGAGTGCATAATCTTTCACCAAAGACTTTTAGAGCTTTTTTTGTTACAATGGGCGAATTTCGTATTCTATAATCTTATGGGGCTATTATGAATATTTTAGTACTGGGTGTTGGTGGTCGTGAACATGCATTAGCTTGGGCATGTGCCAAGGATGACAAAGTGGCAACTGTTTTTGTTGCCAACGGCAATGCAGGCACCGCCAAAGAACACAAACTAAAAAATATAAATTTGGATACCAATAATCACGATGCTATTATCCAATTTTGCCAAGAAAATCATATTGCCTTTGTGCTGGTAGGTCCCGAAGCCCCATTGGTGGCTGGCGTGGTAGATAACTTAAAAAAAGCAGGAATTAAGGCATGGGGACCCAGCAAATATTGCGCACAACTTGAGGGTTCAAAAGCCTTTGCTAAAGAATTTATGCAAAAAACCGGAATTCCAACTGCATTTTATCAAGTCTTTACCCAAGCCAATCAAGCCAAAACCTTTATTCGTGAAAAAGGCACCCCAATTGTTATCAAAGCCGATGGGCTTGCTGCTGGCAAAGGTGTGGTGGTTGCGATGAACGAACAAGAAGCCTTTGATGCTATTGATGATATGTTATCAGGTAACAAGTTTGGTCAGGCAGGTAGTCGGGTGGTTATTGAGGAGTTTTTAGCTGGTGAAGAAGCCTCGTTTATTTGTATGATTGATGGCGATAACATTTTACCTATGGCAACCAGTCAAGACCATAAACGTATTTTTGAAGGCGATACAGGTGCCAACACTGGCGGCATGGGCGCGTACTCGCCTGCACCTGTGGTAACAGACAGCGTTCACCAAAAGGTTATGGAGCGCGTTATCAAACCTGTGGTGCGCGCAATGAAAGACAACGGCACACCCTATACAGGATTTTTGTATGCGGGGCTGATGATTGATGAACAAGGCGACCCCTTTGTTATCGAATTTAACTGCCGTTTTGGAGACCCTGAAACCCAACCAATTATGATGCGCCTTGAAAGCTCACTGACCGATTTAATCTTAGCAGGACTTGATGGCAAATTACCCAAAAAAGCCAATTGGAATGATAAAATGGCGTTAGGCGTCGTTTTAGCAAGCCAAGGCTATCCAGAGACCAGTTCAAAAGGTGATGTCATCACAGGTTTGGATAGCGATTTTGAACAAAACATTAAAGTTTTCCATGCTGGCACCAAACAAAACGGGGAACATATTGTCACGGATGGCGGTCGAGTTTTATGTGTAACCTGTCTTGCAAACACCATCAAAGACGCTCAAACACAAGCATTAGAAGCCATTAGAAAAATCCATTTTGATGGTATGCAATATCGTCGCGATATTGGCTGGCGTGCCATTGACCGATAATATGATTAATTTTTAATCTTAATTAAAAAAATTTAACCGATATGGAAAATTCTAATGGAAATTCTATATCGGTTTGTTATTATAAGCAAAATTAAATTATTAATGTAATTACAAATCATGACCAAACCGACAAGTCCTCTAAACAGCCTAACAACTTCCGCATTAAAGCGGCATTTATCCATTGCCAAAACAGGTTTGACCATTGGTACAAATTGGGCAAAACATAGTGTTGGCGGCTTATTTTTAAACGCCGAAGATAAACAGCGTCATAAAAATGATATGATAGCCAAACAATCGGCTTATTTAGTCAATGAACTTGGTAAATTAAAAGGGTCAGTGGTCAAAGTTGGGCAAATGCTGGCTTTATATGGCGAACATATGCTTCCAAAAGAGATGGTGGATGCTCTGCATACCTTGGATGATAATACCACTCCTTTGGCATGGCACGTTATTTATGAAGCCATTAAAACAGAACTTGGCGAAAAAATAGATGATTTTGAAATTGAACGCAGCCCAATTGGCACAGCAAGTCTTGCTCAAGTACATAAGGCTATACACAAATACACAGGTAAATCCGTTGTTCTAAAAGTACAGTACCCAAATGTGGCGGGGGCAATTGATGCCGATTTATCTTTATTTAAAAAAATATTAAAAGCCACCAATTTTTTTCCACAAACTAAAGCTCTTGATGAGTGGTTTGATGAAGTTCGTGATTTGCTGCATCGTGAGGTGGATTATTGCATGGAGGCTCAAACCACTAAACGCTTTGCTCGTTATTTGGCAAACAACCCAGACTATATTGTGCCAACGATTTATGACAATTACAGTACTCCCCGACTTATTTGCATGAGCTTTGAAGAAGGAATTCATCTAAATAACCAGCGACTGACGGATTTGTCAAACGCGCGAAAAAATCGTCTTGGACAACTGGCAATGGATATTGTGATTCAAGAAATTTTTGTTTGGGGAGAAATGCAAACAGACCCTAATTTTGGCAACTATCTTGTTAGACTTGATGAGGATGGTCATGACAAGCTAGTACTGCTGGATTTTGGAGCAATTAAACAGTTTGATGAGCATTTACTTACCATCGCTAAAGGTTTACTAAGCGCAGGTTATCATCAAGACATCCATCAAATGAAAATTGCTATGACAGGTTATCCATTTTTTGATGATTTAACCAATACCGCCAAAACCGATATGGCAAACGTATTTTTGCAGGCGTGCGAACCATTTGCCAATCCAGACTTACTTGGTAATTCTGAGCTTTTAGAAAATCGCGCTTACATTTGGTCAAAAAGCAATCTGTATGAACGTGTTATGACATCCGCCAAACAAGGCATGCAATCATTTGAATTTATGCTACCTCCCAAAGAAATGATGTTTATTAGTCGTAAATTTATTGGTGCATACGCTCTACTTTGTGCTTTAGACGCCAAAACAGATGCCAATATGCTCATTGCCCCTTATATTTGATATTCAAAAACATTGCTACTTGGTTTAATACGATGATACACCCCCAAACAAAACTCCATTTTATTTTATTTTTTGGACTGTTATTAATTTGCTTGATGACTTCATCGGTGGCCTGGGCAATTGATAAAGAACGTTTGGTTATTGATGCTCGCAGTCAAATTGGCAAAACTGTCAGTTATGACCCTGCTTATACCCAGCTTAGTTACCCGATGGGCGATGTGCCAATCAATAAAGGGGTTTGCACAGACGTCGTGATTCGGGCTTTGCGTCATCAAGATATGGATTTACAAAAACTCATCCATGAAG
>CAKAQU010000132.1 GCA_916720335.1 uncultured Moraxella sp.
ATAATCAGTGGATTTTTAGCGGATAAATTTGCTAACAGTGGCTTAAATTGACTTAATGATTGATGTTTAACATGCACAAAATTTAAAATTGGCATAAGCCCTGATGCGGCTAAATTTTTATGGCACGCTTGTACTGCTTTTGAATCGGCATCTAAAGCAAATACGGTAATTGGATTTTGGGTAAATTTGTTTAAATTTTGATGAAAATCATCCAATGCTTTTGAGCTTAAATCTTGCCAAAGTGTTTGGTTATGCCATTTCCACGCGTAAAAACCGAAGGCACTATTGGAATTTTTGATGGATTTTTCAAGCCCCACAGGATAATTGGTACGCATCAATAGCGCTTCGGTAATCAGCGTTCCTGAGCCGCACATCGGGTCAATCAGTGCATCAAATTCGCCTTGATGCCAATTGCATTCGTACAACAAGGCTGCCGCTAAATTTTCCTTTAAGGGTGCTTGAGTATTGACCACTCGGTAGCCGCGTTTATGTAGACTTGTACCTGATAAATCTAAAAATAGTTCAAAAGATTGAGGATTGGCACTGGCAAAAATATGACAATCAGGGTTTTTTGCATCAATATCAGGTCGTTTACCAAGTTTTGTGTTGAAACTGTCGGCAATGGCATCTTTGATTCGTAAGGTGGCAAATTGTTGATTGACGTTTAGGCGTTTGTCAGTTACCAGCCGAATAGCAAATGTTTGTTCTACCCCAAACACATCCTGCCAATCAAATAAACTAGTAAAACGATATAAAGTTTCAGGAATATCTTCATCAATGCTTTGAGTTTGTAAGGTACGAGTGATTTTTTTACCCATTTTGTCAGTGGTCACTTGGGTAACTGTTTCGCATTTTTGCTTAAATGGGTACTCACCAATGGGCAGTAGCAAACGACTTGCTACGCGACTATATAGGCAAAGATGATAAAACTGAACCAAAGATACAGTAGTGTGTACACGTCCTGTTTTATGAATTTTACCTGTTAAATTAAAACTTGTCAGTTCGGTAAGCAATGCATTTTCAAGCCCATCAGCACATGTGATGACCAGAGAAAAAGCGTCCAGATTAAAATCAGCAAAAGGGCGACGGGAAAAATTCATGGTAAGCTCAGTACGAAAAACTGTTTATTGTACCATAATTTTCCATTGCCGTTAAGATTTCAAACCCATAGCATAACTGGCAACTAAAGGTTTAATACCTGGTATTTTGTCAAAAATAATCAATCCTGCATTTCTGGCAAATTTTACCGCAGAATTTTTATGAGTAAAACTCTTTACTACAAAATCACAAAAACGAATCACACGCTTTTGGTCTTTTTGGCGCGCCATTTCGTATTGAAATAATTTTGCATGACCACCAAAATCAAACTCGCCTTTTTCGGCTTGTTTTAAAATGTCTCCAAGCATGTTTGCTAGCGCATAAGCATCTCTTAGGCATAAATTAAAACCTTGACCTGCTACAGGATGCAAGGTGTGCGCAGCATTTCCCATCAAAATGCAGCGACCAATTACTTGACGTTTTGCTAAAACCTTCATAAGAGGGTAAGCGCCACGTCTGCCTGCTTGTAAAAACTGACCTGCCTCTTGCCCAAAAACGGTTTGTAACGTGTTTAAAAAATATTCATCATCGGTTAAATATCGCTCTTCTTCACCTTTTGGACAAATAAACACCACAGAACGTCGATAACCTTGTGTTGTTTGAGGCTGGTCATCTGTAGGTACAATGTCTGTTAATGGCAATAATGCCAATGGTCCTGCTTGGCTAAAGCGCTCAATTGCAATATGATTATGTGGTTTATCCGTCTGTACCACACCCACAATCCCAACTTGTTGATAATCATAAGTATCTGTTTTAACAGCTAAAATATGTCGCATGGGTGAATTTTGCCCATCACATGCCACTGCTAAAGGCGCTTCTACTAATAACGTTAGCTGCTCATCATCCTTCTTATGCGCTGTAACGGTTACACCTGCATCGCATTGTCTAATATCCACTACATTGGTGTTGTCCAATAATGTGATAAAATCACTTGCCTTAACTGCTTCTAAGAGTTTACGTCCAAGCCATGCATTTTCCATCACGTATCCAAAACTTTCAACGTTTTCTTGCTCTTTATTTAGCATTGCGCGCCCAAAACAGTTAAGCTCACTGATACTTACCCCATCAATACGACAAGCATGACTTTGTAGCTGTTGCCAAAGCCCAATTTGTGTATAAATTTGTACAGTGCGTCTGGATAAAGCCGTATTGCGACTGTCCAAATAATGAATACGTTGAATGTCTTTATCGGGTGAAATGTCAGGATATTTTGCAGTTTCAATTAATGTGCTAAAAATTCCTTGATGAGCGAGTAGTAAAGCAAAAGATAAACCCACATGACCACCACCAATGATAATGACATGGTTTTGATTGCTGGGTTTAAGATGGTTGGGCATGATAAAAACTCTTGTTTGTTGGCATAAATAAATTGCTTATTATAGCAAATTTACAAAGTGCTTGAAAAATGCACTCGTGCTATTAAAACGACCGCTTAAAATAAATACATTTTTGAATGATTTTTGTTATAATATTTGTCTTTTTAAGAGCTATTTTATTATTTGTTATTAAAGGTGAAATTTATGAATATTCAAGCACTGATGCAACAAGCCCAAGCTATGCAAAAACAAGTGGAACAAAATGTTGAAACTGCCAAAAAAAATCTTGCTAATAAAGAAGTCCATGGTGAGGCAGGTAATGGATTGGTTAAAGTTACCATGACAGGACGCCATGTAGTAAAACGTTTGTCTATTGACCCAAGTTTATTAGGTGATGAGCCTGATATGATTGAAGATTTAGTTGCTGCAGCTGTTAACGATGCGGTGCGCCAAGCAGATGCGCTGTCTGAGGAAGTTATGGCTGGTGCGACCGCTGGGATGGGTCTACCCAAAGGCATGCAAGGGCTATTTGGCTGATTTTACCAAAATACAGTTACCAAATCATGAGTGGTCAATTAGCAAAATGGGATAAATTGCCTGTTTATTGGGTCAATAACGAAGCGACTTTGTATCAATTAATTGACAAAATTGATAACAGTCAAATTATCGCGTTGGATACCGAATTTATCAGACGTAGTACCTATTATCCTATTTTAGCATTAATTCAAATTAATACAGGCGATGCTATTTATTTGGTTGATGCACCTCAGTTATTTTTACATGATTTATGGCAGGCATTAATTGAAGTGCCAATGATGGTTTGGTATGCTTGTTTTGAAGATTTATGGATTTTTTATCTTCTGGCCGGCTGTCCACCTTTAACTAATATTTTTGATGTGCAAATTGCTATTGCTTATTTGACAGGGCAGACGCATGTTGGTTATGGTCAAGCCACCCATGACTTTTTAGGTGTTTGTTTAAACAAATCAGAAAGTAAATCTGACTGGATGGCTCGCCCCCTAAGTAACCAACAAGAACAATATGCAGTTAATGATGTGCGTTATCTTTTGGCGTTATATCATGATGTAAAAAAAAGATTAGACCAGCGTCAGTTATACACCTGTGTGATTGAAGACAGTAATTTACTTGCTAAAGACATTCATGCTACTTACCACACCCCTTTAGATAAAATGTATTTAAATTACATTTCGTGTTCTTATAAACCAAGACAATTGGCAATTTTAAGAAATTTGGTGGCTTGGCGAGAAGCACTTGCTAAATCAATTAATCAGCCTGTTAGCTTTATTATCAATAAACAAGCTTTACGAGAAATTGTTGAAAAATCGCCTTTAACCATCAAAAATTTAGCACAAACCACATTAAATCGTCATACTTTGCGACGATATGGCAATGAAATTTTAAAACAAATTAACCACGCCAAATCCTTGCCTGAGTCCCAATTACCACAACAAACTTTGCCTAGTTTTTATCATAATAATAAAAATTTTAAAAATGCCATAGATAATATTGTTAAGCAATACAGTCAAAAGACTGGAATTCCTGAATGTTTGCTTTTAAAAAGTCGTTGGATTGATGAATTAACATCTTTGGTGTACTACGATTTACCTATCGCCAGTGTTAGTATTGGCTTGCAAGGTTATCGTTATGATTGGGTGGTTTGTGAAATCTTACCACTGCTGATGACTTATAAAAAACAAATACAAATTAGATTTGAATCATAAGTTTTCTTATTATAGACTAAATAAATACACTTTAGCTGCTTGGTTTACAAAAGGCTGGTTATTTAATCATGATAGTTTCAACACACAGCTACCCGTAGGTAGCTGCAAGTGAGCCTAAACAGCCATGTCAATTACAATGCAGTTTCAA
>CAKAQU010000133.1 GCA_916720335.1 uncultured Moraxella sp.
CGTATCGTATGTTTACAAGCCGTGCAGAACACAGATTATTATTACGTGAAGATAATGCCGACCAAAGACTCACTGAAATTGGGCGAAAATTAGGCTTGGTTGATGATGAACGCTGGCAAGCTTTCAGTCAAAAAATGGAAGCAATTGAACAAGAAACAGCACGTTTAGGGCATATCTGGGCGGCGCCTAATAATGCAATCGGACGAGCTTTTATGCAAAATACAGATGAAGTTTTAACCAAAGAAAATAATTTACTGGATTTATTAAAGCGTCCAAATATTAAATTTACTGACATTGCTAAGATTGCAGAAAGCACCGTTAGTGAAGAGGTGGGCGAGCAGATTGAAATTGCAGTGAAATATGAGGGCTATATCAGTCGCCAAAATGAAGAAATTGAGCAAATGAAACGTCTTGAAAACACGCCTTTGCCAATGGATTTTGATTATCAGGCAGTATCAGGGTTGTCTAATGAAATTGTACAAAAATTATCTCATATCCGACCGGCAACGCTGGCTCAAGCTAGCCGGATCAGCGGCGTAACTCCTGCGGCAGTCAGTTTACTTGCAATGACAATTAAAAAAAATAAAAAATTACAAGATATTGAAAAATGATTATTTCTTTATCTTAAACAGAAGATTTACATATTTTGTTATTGAATGTGAAAAAATAAAATGAATATCAAAGAAATTGCTCAAAAGGCTTTAGAAATCAGCCAAACTGGTCAGTTGCCAAACGGTAAGGATTTTAGCTCTCAGCAAACCTTTGCTAAAATAAACTCTAAGCTATTTACTCCAGATGCATTACAAAAGATACTGCAAAATTGCCAACAAGACCAGTCAAATAAGACAGCTTGTCAAATTGAAGTTTGGGCATGCAGTACACAACAAGCAGCATTTAATTTAACCAGTCAGGGCAGGGATGTTGCATTACTAAATTTTGCTTCTGCTAAAAATGCAGGCGGCGGGTTTTTAGGAGGGGCAAAAGCTCAAGAGGAGGATTTGTGCCGTGCCTCGGGGCTTTATGAATGTCAATTGATGTGTCCAGTATATTATCAAGCCAACCGAGCAAATTCATCTTTGATTTATACTGACCATATGATTTATTCGCCAAAAGTACCGTTTTTTCGTTTAGATGATTGGCTTGATGATGTGTTTTTGGCATCGGTAATTACCGCTCCCGCCCCAAATATGGGGGCGTATTTAGCAAAACACAAACATGGTCAAGTAGATGTTGAACGTGCTTTTGTAAAAAGAGCAGAACTGTTACTGGCATTATTAAAATCATTAGGATATCGTACGCTGGTGCTTGGAGCGTGGGGCTGTGGCGTGTTTAAAAATAATCCTGTTTTTGTTGCGTCAGTATTTGCCGATTTGCTGAATCAGCCGTATTTTAAGACAGCGTTTGATGAAGTGACATTTGCCATTTACGATAAAAGTCAATCTCAAACTACGTTAAATGCTTTTAAAAATACGTTTGGCAAATAGGATTTAATAAGCATAAAAGGAATTTTTGTGAATATTGATACATTATTGTCAGCGATATTTTTTGCTTTTACAATTGTATTTCCAAACCTAGCTTTAATGGGGCTAGGTTTTTTTATGCAACGAAAAAATACAATTGATACCAATTTTGTGGATGTGGCATCAAAATTGGTGTTTAATTTTGGATTGCCATGTTTACTGTTTTTTAGCGTGATTAAAAGTACGGTCCATTATGGCGAACAAGTGATTTTATTAAGCGCAGGCGTGCTAACGACGTTTATTTTATTTTTTGGGGCAGAAATTTATGCCAAATTTTTTGTGAATGACATTAAGGATAAAGGTGTTTTTGTTCAAGGAGTATTCCGTTCTAATATGGCAATCATTTCTTTATCCGTTGTAGGCAATGCTTATGGAGCAGATGGCACCAGTGTTGGCGCAGTCTATATGGGGTTTTTGACGATTTTATATAATGTTTTGTCTGTCATTACTTTATCACGCACCCAAAAAGATAAAAACGTTACTAAACAGTTTGCGGGCATTTTAAAAAAAATATTCACCAATCCCTTGATTGTCGCGCTTGTCAGTGCATTTATATACAAAGCACTGTCTTTTCCTATGCTTCCAAAACCAATTATAAAAACGGGCGAATTGTTATCTAATATTGCTTTACCTTTGGCATTGATTTGTGCAGGAGCAACGCTGGATATGAAGTCCATGTTTGGTCTTTCTGGTGTGTCCATGCAAGCAAGTATTGGAAGAATTGTTGTTGCGCCAACATTAGCGATCATCATAGGGGTTATTTTTGCCTTACCTCCAATGCATTTTGGAGTCTTATTTATTATGGTGGCAAGCCCTGCTGCTGCTGCAAGTTATGTTATGGCAAAATCTATGGGTGGTAATGATGTACTTGCAGCAAATATTTTAGCATTTACCACAGTTTTTAGCATGCTTGGTATGGCAATTGGTATGGCGATGTTAAGAGTTGTTGGACTGGTTTAAGCCGCCTAATTTCATAGTATATAATCAAATATTTTCGTGATAAAAAACTGTATTTTTTTTAGATAAATAAAAAAACCGCCTATTTTCTGGCGGTTTTCGTTTTGAGTCATTACCAAATCAATGAGCCAGCTGAGCTTTGGCTGATAAAACCATCTGGAATTTTGTTATTGTCTTTTTGCCAACGAGCAAATGCACGGCGAGTATTAGCACCTGCCACGCCATCGGTACCACCTGTATCATAACCAAGACTGGTTAGAGTTTGTTGCAGGTGTTTAATTTGAGTTGATGATAGGGGACTTTCGTGGCGAGGCCAGCTGGCAATAATACCACTTTTGCCACTGATGCGTTTACCAAGTAGTGCCACACCCAAAGCATAATTTGATGAATTATTGTACACTTTAATAACGTCAAAATTAGGCGTTATTAAAATTGCTGGACCATAAATACCCCCAGGTAGCCACAGTTCGGCTTCTGTATCACCAGAGAGTGTACCTCCAGAAACCAAATGTAATCCTGAATTTTGCCAAGCGCTTAACGATTTTTTTTGACCAATTAGATTGTGATTAAAGCCAGATGGTAAACGTACTTCATAAAATGCATCAACATTACGAATCCAGCCGCTATTACTTAGATAGTTGGCAGTGGAACTTAAAGCATCTGAGATTGTCCAAGGGTTTTTATGTCCGTCATTGTTGCCATCAACGCCTTGGGTTAGCCATGTTGATGGAATAAATTGAGTGTGTCCCATGCCGCCTGCCCAAGAACCTACTAAATCAGAACGCATAACATCACCACGTTCAATCATTTTTAACATGGCAATTAATTCGCCTTCGGCAAAGGCTCTGCGTCTACCATCATAGGCAAGACTGGATAACGCATTGATGAGATTCATGTTACCCGTTCCAGCCCCATAAGAGGATTCCATACCCCAAATTGCCACAACGATTTCTTTGGGTACACCATATTGATTTTCTAAGCGCGTTAGCAGACTAGGGTATTCATTTAATTGATTTTTTCCCTTATTTACACGTGTATTTGATGCAGCAGATTCAACGTATTCCCAAGGCATTTTAGAAAATTCAGCTTGTTTATTATCCAAGGCAATTACTTGATTATTTAAACTTGCTCCATTCATGAGTTGATAAACACTATTTTGATTGTAACCTTGTGAAATTAGACGGCTGATAAAATCATTTTTCCATTCATCAAAGCTGTGATAGTGCCGTTTTTCTTGGGCGATAGGAGCGGTGGGAGTAACGGTAATTGGTTTTGGTGATGGTGTAGCAACTGGAGTTTGCACAGGGATGTTTTGTGTGGGTGGTAGTTTTTGTGGTTCTTTGGGAGCAGGTTTGGCGTTGGGTCGCTCAATGGCAATGGCTGGATTCTCATGTTTGGGCGCAGAACTGCAGGCGACCAAAGCACCCAGAGCAAATCCTGCAATGCTGAGTAAAAATAAAGGATGGCGAATAATACGAATTAACATAAATTTTTGTAACCTATCATCAAAATTGACAGTAATATAGCATTATCACAGGGGGCTAATCAAGATAACTTGTGTGTTATCGCTGTATCAGAAGTTACAAAAAGTGAAAACTCTCAAGTGATTAGCTTGAGAGTTTAAAATAAGTGGCATCCCATAGGGGATTCGAACCCCTGTTACCGCCGTGAAAGGGCGATGT
>CAKAQU010000134.1 GCA_916720335.1 uncultured Moraxella sp.
GTGTATCATAGGATTTTTTAATATCTTGCCAATCGCTGCTTCGGGTATCAGGTGGATACAATTTATCTAAACGTGCATTTAACCCTTCGGCGGCAGTTTTTTTAAAAAAACTCTCAATGGTTTCACCTTCTGGAATGGGAAAGTCGGGCAGTACATTGATTCCAAGTTTTAATTGAACGTTACAGCGACTTGCCAAAAGATTAGTATTTTCAATTACTTGCGGAATATCAGCAAACAAAGCACTCATTTCCGCCTGACTTTTGAAATATTGTTGTTCGCTATACAGTTTGGGTCGGTTATTATCATCTAAAATATAACCGCCAGTAATACAAACCCGAGCTTCATGTGCTTCAAAATCTGAACTGGCGGTTTCTTCTTTACCAAGTGTTTGTAAGCTTGGATTCATAAAACGCACATCATTATGAGCGATAACAGGAATATTTTTTTGACCAGCATAAATAATGGCGTTTTTATTATAATCATCATCATGCAAGTGTGTACGTTTGATTGCCAAATATAAACGATTATCAAAGGCATCTTGCCAGGGGGTTAGCATTTCTAGCACCCGATGGGGATAATTACCGTTCAAAATAGGAGCAATTTCTGACCGATGTGTTAAAATCGCAATAATGCCGTCGTTTTTGGCAAATAAAGCTGATTTGGTTACGATGGGTGTATCAATGGCAACTCGGCCATTATCATTTTTTGGGCGATCGATGTAGCTATTTGAAACCAGCTGCAAGATGTTTTGATAACCTGTATTATTCATGGCATATAAAATAACACTAAAGTTATGATCTTCAGCGGTGCGGTCAATGGTATCACCAACAATAACCTCAACACCTAAGATTGGTTTGATTTTGTGTGCAAGACAGGCTTTGTAAAATTTTACCAAAGCAAAGGTGTTGGATAAATCAGCAAGTGCCAGACTGATTTGCCCATCTTGACTGGCTTTTGCAACCAGTTCTTTAATGCGAACAATAGAATCTACAATGGCGTATTCACTTCGTACGCCCAAATGGACAAATGACATATTTTTACCAGATAAATCAATAATTTAGAAAATTTAAAAAAATATAAAACTTTGGGTGCATTATAACCAGTTTATCTGTTACAATCCATCTTTATTTATTGTTAAAATACTTACTGTTAGATAGTGTTTAAATAGACATTAAAATCTACAACTAAGATAAAAATTGTTATTAAAAATCAGACTATGTTTCATATTATCCAATCTAATGACCCAGATATTTTGGTCAATAAATTATTAGAATTTTACCAAAATCCTACCTCAACTTTATCGTTAAGCGATTTGGTGTTTGATAAATTCACTGTAATTGTGCCATCGATGGTGCTAGGTGAGTGGCTCAATAAACAAGTGGCATCTAGATTGGGTATTAGCACATTGTTTACTGCCCAATTTTGGGGAAAGTATCAATGGGATATGATAAAACACACTTTAGATTTTGATAAAGCTTATCAAGATGGGTTGCGCGTACCTGAGGTAGCAGTACTGTCAGCATCTATTATACGCTGGCGGATTTTTGGGTTTTTACATCAAGAAATCAAAGATAAAGGCATAACGTATATTTTGGAAAATGAAAATGAACCTTTAGCTTTTCTTTTAACGCCTTTATATGACAAACAAGAGAATAAATTTTTAGAAAATAGAATTTGGCAGGCGTGTGATGAATTGGCACGAATATATGTACGTTATCTAACGCATAGACCTAAATGGCTGCTCGCATGGGCAAAGGGCGAATCATTGGAACAAGCAGTGCAAAAGATGATGAATGACAAAATAAAAATGCACAGTGAATTTAATACCATTGGTTCTGATGGTATTCAAACAATCAATGATGATAATGATAATCAAATACCTGATTGGCTTTGGGATTATTATTTAAATTTGGAAAAACTACTTGGCTATTTGTGGTATCAGTTGTTTGGACAAACTTATCTGTATCGTGAAAAACTAGAAGATAGATTTTGGCAAATTTTAGAAGAAAAAAAAGATTTAAATCTATTTGCCCAAAAAATTTTACCACAACGACTTTATTTGTTTACTGTACAGCAAATCCCTCAGGTAGAGTTGGATTTTTTAAAACGTTTATCGCTATCCTTGGATGTGATTTTATTCCATTTTAACCCGTCAATGTTGTTTTGGGCGGACATTGTGGATAAAAATTGGTTATTAACTCAACAAATCATTAAACCTCAAAGTGTCTATTTAAAAGATTATGGTCATGGATTGCTTTCACGTTTAGGTAAGGAAAGCCGAGAAACTTTTGCCATGCTTGCTGACATGTCAGGCGGCGCTGATGAAAAAGAGCAGGCGTGGCAGATAGTGTGGCATGATGAATTTAAAGTGTGTCAAAAAGATACATTACTTGATCGTTTAAAACAAGATATCTTGATGCTTGGGGAGAATCAAACCAATGCCCAAACTACTCTAGGCGCTGATTTATTAAGCGTGCTTCAATATGATAATTTTAATAATCTAAATCAAAAATCGCGTCCAAAAATTACTCTACCATTGGATAAGATAGATAGTTTATCAATTCATGCTTGTCATAGTCTAAAGCGCCAATTAGAAATTGCACGCCTTATGATTGCTAAATATCTAAATGAAAATCCCAAAAGTACACTGGCGGATGTGGTTGTATTACTGCCTGATGTGAATCATAATGAAGAACTTATTCGGGCGGTTTTTCCAGAAGGTGTTGGCATAGATGGTTTAACCTTACCAATTAAAATTACAGGTACGACTGACAAAAATATTGATGAGCTTTTGACTGCTATCTCAGGATTTTATACATTGGTTGGCGATTCTTCATCTCGATTTTATGCAGAAGAAGTATATGAGTGGCTTATGACACCAGCTTTATATGAAAGTTTTTACTTAACTTTTGATGAGATAAAACGAGGTTGTGATTTATTAACAGAGGCTGGATTTAAACGCGGTTTTGATGAAAGCCATTTGAAAAAAACCTTGGCTGAAGGTGATGCGGATTACCGTTATAGCTTTAGTTATGCACTAGATAGAATGGTTTTGGGGTTGCTAGCACCAACGAATCATCGTTCAAGCTCAGCGCTGCATCCATTTAAATGGGAAAAAGATGCGTTTGTAGAAGCGGTATTACCATTGCAAACGGTAACTTTAGCCGACCAAAAGGTGATAAATGTTTTGACAAAAATCCATCAGGGGCTAGATGCTAACCGATATGATTATGATAAATTTGACCGAATTGAAGTAATTTTAAATAAAATTGAACAAAATATTATCAATCGTTATTTTGCTCGATTTAATCAAACCGAAGCTATAAATGCAATTTTTGCTACTAAAAATTCCATGATGTCAGATTTACGGGCTAACGCAAATTATCAACAATATCATAAGGATGCAAAAATAAAAAATAAAAAAGATAACATTCATCTAAGTTTGCAGTTTGTATTAAATAGTTTAACTCAAACTGTCAAGGCTCAGGCTATTAAAGCTGAACCTACCGATGTAATTACCTTTGCTCGGTTTGGCGCATTGCGTAGCATTCCCTTTGGATTGACAGTAATGTTAGATATGAATTTATCAGCATTTCCAAGGCAAGATAGGGCGGTGCGTTTGGATTTGATGCGTGCTGGTATTAAAAAACGTGGGGACCGTTACAACGAAGACGATGATAATGGAGCATTTTTGGATGCGATTTTATGCACAAAAGATAGGGTATTGATTTTTTATAATGGTGTTAGTGCAGATGGACAGACCTTATTATTGCCAGCTTCACCCGTTAGTGAACTGTTGCAGTTTTTTAAAACGGAAGCACGCTGGCAGACGCCACTGGTTGAGGGTTCTTTAAATGCAGATGATGATAAAATAACACAGGCTTTTCAAGAAGTATTGCCTAGTTTGATAGAATCTTATTTAGTTACTTATCACAGTGCTACTGCATTTGATTATTCAGTTTTTTATAAAGATGTTCCAGAGAACTATCTAAAAGAAACGGATGATATCAAGCAACAGATTAAAACTTACTTAAAGAAAAAATTAATGGAATTAAAATATTATCAACAATCAAATTTGCCGCCGCCTCAACTATGGCAAGAAGTTCGCGATATCTTGGATAAAAATG
>CAKAQU010000135.1 GCA_916720335.1 uncultured Moraxella sp.
AAAAACTTAATCAAGAAATGGATTTATTTATTGATTGGTTTTTACCATATATTAAAATTCAATTCAATGAACATGAATTGAATTTATGGAAAAATCTAAAAAATCAATTAATTGACAATATTCAAAATCAACCAAAAGTTATAGTGCATCGAGATTACCACAGTCGCAATTTAATGCAAGATAACTCAATAAAAAATAGTACACAAAATAATAGTCTAGGCATTATTGATTTTCAAGATGCGGTCATTGGTGCTTATACTTATGATTTGGTGAGTTTGGTTCGTGATGCATACATTGATGAAAATGAAGATTGGGTGAATCAAAAAATTCAAGAATTCTATCATTTAAAATCATTAAACATCGGTATTGAGAAATTTACTGAACAAACCAATGTTATGGGCATTCAGCGTCATTTAAAGGTTTTGGGTATTTTTATCCGTTTATATCAGCGAGATGGCAAAAATAGATATTTGGCTAATATTCCAAAAGTGATGAACGATTTATTACAAGAGCTGATATGGCTTAATAAATATAGCAACCATGAAATTTATGGACATTTTTTAGATTTACTAAATAAAAAGGTTGTACCAGCATATCAGTTGTATTTTAAATAAAATAAATATTTTTTTAATAAAAACAGTGATATATATAATGCTAATAATTAAATAATGAGATAATGATGATTAAGCAAGCCATGATACTTGCCGCAGGCAAAGGCACTCGCATGCGTCCTTTGACATTAACCACACCAAAGCCATTAGTGCCAGTTGCTGATAAACCATTGATTTTTTGGCATATTCAAAGACTACACTTGGCGGGGATTCGTGATATTGTTATCAATATTGGTTACTTGGGGGAGAAAATCAAACAAGCACTGTTAAAAGCTGATTTTGGTGTCAATATTAAAATTTCTGATGAAAGTAGTTTTTCTGAGCCTTTAGAGACGGCAGGCGGCATTCGTTATGCGTTGGCAAATAAACTGTTGGATGATTCACCATTTTTGCTAATTAATGGTGATGTTTGGACAGAGTTTGATTTTAATTCATTAATAAATTATGATTTACAAGACGATTTGGCGCACCTTATACTAACTAAAAACCCTCATCATAATCCAAACGGTGATTTTGTTTTATCTGACAACAACAAGATTGCGCTAAAAGATGAACAGTCTAGTTGTGATAACTGCTATACTTTTGCAGGCATTAGTTTACTGTCGCCAGATATTGTTGCTGATGTACAAAACGGCGAAATTGCGCCTCTTGCCCCAAAACTAAAAAACGCCATTGCTCACAATAAAGTGACAGGGCGGTTAATGCGTGAAACTTGGGTGGATGTTGGTACATTGGAGAGGCTGGCTTGGGTGGATAATTACGCACGTTTAGTTACTTTATCTTAGATAAGATACCATTTGTCATTATTATAGTGATTTTGAAAAAAATCCTTGCAATTTATTTTATATTTTATATAATAGTCATCGGCTTCATCGGTAGCTTCGCAACTTTGAATTATGAACCCCGCCAGGACCGGAAGGTAGCAACGGTAGTAATCCCAAAGTGTGCCGGAGATGTGCTGATGAAGTCATTTTTTTGTCTAAAATTTCCAAAACTATCAAATAAAATTTATTTTCTTTTTGACCTGCTTGGCATAAAATAAGCTAACTTTAGCTTAAACCAAAGAGTCTGTATGTCAATGATTGATCCAAAACTTGCTCAAAAACAAGCTGCTGCTAAAACGGCTTTATCTTATATATCTAATGATATGATTTTAGGAGTAGGCACAGGCAGCACAGTAAATTGCCTAATTGAATTATTGCCCCAAGTTCGACTAAAAGGAGCTGTTGCAAGTTCTCAAGTTACAGAACATAAATTGCGTCAATTGGGTATTGAAATCTTTGATTTAAACAGTGTGGGTGAGCTGGATTTGTATATTGATGGCGCTGATGAGATTGATGTGCAAGGCAATATGATAAAGGGCGGGGGCGGTGCTTTGACCCGTGAAAAAATTGTTGCAGCAGCGTCCAAAACTTTTATTTGCATGGTTGATGACTCAAAAACCGTTAAAACATTGGGTAAATTTCCTGTGGCAATTGAAGTACTTCCTCAGGCACGCTCATATGTAGCAAGACAACTTGTTAATTTAGGTGGTGAGCCTGTGTATCGTACAGGTTTTGTTACTGATTATGGCAATGTGATTTTGGATACTTACGATTTGGATATTACCAATCCTGATGAGTTTGAACAAAAATTAAATAATATCGTTGGCGTGGTCTGCAACGGTATTTTTGCCCATAATCGAGCCAATATCATGCTAAAAGCCACCTCAGATGGCGTGCAAACGGTAAAATTTTAATACATTTAATGAAAAAAATTAAAAAGCCAAGATAATTCTTGGCTTTTTGGTTTGAGGTTTCGGTTAGTAGGTAAAGTTTACACCAATGCGAAAATCGCGACCCGTTTCATATAGATGGGTGATACTTCCAGAATGTGAACGATACAACTTATTACCCACATTATTAACAGCAAAGTTGATATTTACTTTATCATTGCTAAAAGGCTTCCAATTGGCATAAATATCAGTAACATTATAACCATCTCGTTTTAAAGAAAGATCGTTAAGTACCTGCGGTCTGCCTGTGCTTACTTGTGTTTGCCAAACACTTTGTCCAGTTACATCTTCTACTAGGCGGTGACGTGCGCCTAGTTCTAGGTTTGGATTATCAAAGCGATAAGATAAGCCTGCTGTCCATGTTCTACCAATTGGCATGGCATATTCTCGGTTGGAAAAACGAGCAATAGTTCTACCAGAACTATCTAGATCGCTATAAAATTTTGGATTACTGTCAGCAACACCGATTCTAGCAGTTAAACCTTTTAATTGATAGCTGGCATTGACTTCAAAACCATGATTTTTAGCCCATCCAGCACTTCTGATTTCTGAGTACCTAGCAACATTATGACGTGTTACCGTAGCACTATTTAACAGATTATCAATGGTTTGCCAAAAATAACTGCCGTTTAGTCCTATTCTAGCACCATTGATAAAAGTATGATTGTAGTTAAAACCAACTTCAGTGTTTTGGGCTTTTTCAGCTTTTGTATTATCAGCAATAGAGACAATACCACGTCCGCCATGCGCGGTTAGAGCATCATATAATCTTGGGCTTCTAGTGGCATAGTTATGGTTGGCGGTAAAACTTAAACCTGGTATGGCTTGCCAAATCAGACCAATACTAGGATTAAGATCTCCATTAGACACCTTTTTGCCATCCATTGCTTTAAAATTAAAATGGTCATACCGCACCCCAAATGTGGCTGTTATAGGACCAATATCAGCAATGGCTTCAGTATAAACACCAATATCTGTTTTTTCTTGATTAATAACATCTGCACCTAAAGCAACTGGACTGTTGTTTACCATAATCGTATCAGTTGCTTTTAAATGTCTGTTAGGTTCTATTTCTTGATGACGGTAATTTACCCCATATTTTAATAATGTAGTATCATTAATATAACTATCAAAGTTGATATTTGCCCCTTTGGTTTCAATGGTGGTTTTGTTTTTTCCAGAGAAGTTGCCAGCATATCCAGTATTTTTATCTTCATCAGATTTGCGAATATTTTTTAAAAGATAAATATTGGCAGTGGCCTCGTTGATAAAGCCCATATTTTTACCAGTCCATTCAAGATTGGTATTTTGCATAGAAAGTTTTCTGTATTGTGGGTCTTGACCATCAAACCAATCAAATTCTTCACGAATATTACGAGTGCCTTTGTTTTCATCTTTATAATGGCTTAGTATAAAACGGTGATCACCAATGTTTGTACCGATTTTGGCTAAATAACTGGTTTTATCTAAAGCACTATAATGTACTCTTTTGCCGCCATCAACAGGGCTAACATAGCCTTTTCCAGCTTTGTAGTTATTTTGTTCAACATGATTACCAGCAATTAATATATCAAAATTACTAGTACGTCCAAATGCCGATACGCCATAAGAGTGTTCATAATTACTGGCATATCCTGCATTTACTTTAAAACCATAATCTTT
>CAKAQU010000136.1 GCA_916720335.1 uncultured Moraxella sp.
ACAAGGCAAAAGTTGATCCAGGCTATATTTTTAGTGCTGAAGAAATGCCAGATCGTTACTCTACCAAAAGTTTAATATACCCTAATCCTTTAAATTTTAAACGCGATAGTGCCATTGCAAAACTCTACTACAATCTAAACAGCCAACACCGACTTGGCATTCACGGTATGTATCAAAAACAAACCAATGACATTAACAGTCAATCTACCGCAACTTATGGAAGTCGCTTATCTTCCAGTATGCGTATGGCTCATGACAAAGAAAAAATGCAAAGTTATGGGGTAAGCTACCGCTTTACACCTGAAAATATGCCATGGCTTGAAATGGTTGATGCTAACTATACCCATAATAAAGTGTTTGGTTTGGCAGATACTTGGCTTTATGACCGCGATATTAGCTATTCAACAGAACAAATTGAATCTATTAAGTTTAGTAACAAAGAATATCGTCCAACTGAAACCAAAACTGACCAATTTACTATACAGCTTAAAACCTTACCTATTTTATTAAATAAATTTGGCGACCATACGTTTGGGGTGCGTAGCAGTTATGCAAAACAAGATTATACGACTTCTGCAAGTTACTTTGGTCAGTATGGACAATTTTTGCAATTTGCCTTTCCTGATGCTAAAAAACACAATTTTAATTTAACCCTGACCGATGATATTTATTTATCACAGCGTCTACAAGGCAGTCTTGGATTGCGTTATGACAGTTTTCGTTATTCGCCTTATTTCCAAGATGATGTTTTTGGCATGAGTGAAAACAAAAGAAACGCTGATTTATGTTCCAACTCTTATAATAATACGCTATTTTGTCAGCGTTATCGTAATGGAGAGGGTTTATCCAAAGCCAAATTTAATCATGTTACTTGGAGCGCAGCACTTAATTACGCCATCATTCCTGAAAAATTAACAGCACGCTATAAAGTAGGTACAGGCTTTTTGGCACCAACAGTTACTCAGCTTTATAGTAACTTTGAAGGATTGGGTGCTAGACAAGTACCTAACTATCAACTAAAACCTGAAACGTCATTAAACCAAGAATTAGAATTTAACTGGAATGTTAAAGACAATCTTTTGTTAACTGCTGGTGGTTATATCACCAAATACGATGATTTTATCCACACCCGTTACTGGAGCAATGATACGAATGGTTGTACAGCTGGGTATACATGTTTACAATCAGTCAATTTAGACGATGCAACAGTTCACGGACTAAAACTTGGCATAAAGGCAGATTTATCAAACGCACTGAAACTAGGCGGAAAATTAAACGTTTTTGCGGATTTTCATACATCAAAAGACAAGGCTAAAATCGTTACTGATAAAGATGAAACGGTAACCATCAATACCTTAGCGGCGGTGCCAAGAAGTTTGATTTTGGGCGGGGATTATGAATCTGTTGATGGCAAATGGCATGTTGGCACTCGTATCAACTTTTCACATCGTAAAAGACCAAACGACACCAAAATGTTAGATACTGAAACTACTCGTACTATCATTCCTGATCCTTCTTGTCCACCAGAGTATGCAGATTATGGTATTTGTTCACCCTTCAAGACCGTTTATTCATACAACGAAGTTGTTAAAACTTACAATCGTTCTCATCTAAGTAAATCGGTTGCATTGTTTGATATTTTTGCCAGCAGAAAATTTGGTCGCGATAATAATTGGATTTTAAATGCGGGCGTGTATAATATTCTTGATGAAAAATACATTCCTTGGGAAACATTACGCCAGTTTGCCACAATCAACACCAACAACAGGGTTGATGACAATGAAAGACTTGGACAACGTGGATATGGATATAATCGTTATACCGCACCTGGTCGTAACTACGCCGTTGCCCTTACCTATCAATTCTAATTTAGGTTTATAAACTCAAAAGCCAGCTTGTCTGGCTTTTTTATTGTATTTAAATATAAACAATTTTATGACACATTGCGGTCAGCATTTTTGTATCATGACTGATGATAAGCATTGCAATTTTTAGTTTTTGATTGATGGTTTTTAATAAATTTACGACCTGAAACGTGGTTTGGTTATCCAGCATCGCCGTTGGTTCGTCTAATATTAATAGGCTTGGTTTAGAAAATAATGCTCGCAGCAATACAACTCTTGATTGTTCACCGCCTGATAATTGATGTGGATAGCGCCAAAGTACTGTTTTTGACAAACCCAGTAAATCAAAAAATTCGTCAAGCTCTTCACGCTCAAAAGGCAAATTTTTAGCAAAAAAACTTTCAAAAATACTGTGATAAATAAGTAAGTTTGGATTTAAACTATCAGTAATGTCTTGCATAACCCAAATAATTTTTGGACGGCATACGCTCATTTTTTGCTTTGAAAGTTTTGTTAAACAAATGTATCGTTTATTTTGTAACAAAAAAATATCGCCTTGTATCCATAAATCATCATCCAGACGGGTTATTGCTTTGGCAATGCTACTTTTACCAGCTCCTGAGTTTCCAGCCAATCCCACAATTTGCTGGTGCTGTATATTTAAAGAAAAATTTTGTATAATTGGCGGTTGTCTGCCCTGCCATGGTTTTTTATACCCTAATGTTAAATTTTGGATTTGCAAAACAATATCGTTGTCATTGCGCCATGATGACGGCATTCCAAAATCTATTTGAGGTAATTGTTGTAAAATGTAATTATAATTTCCTAAAATAAATGTATTATCTTTTAACCATAAAATCTGATGAAAGTTTTGCAAATACTGCGTCTGATGACTAATAATCACAACTGTACGCCCATCATTTGCAAGTTTTTGAAATAATGTTAAAATATCTTGACTGTGTTTATCATCCAAACTACTGGTTGGCTCATCAGCAATTATCATGACAGGGTTAAATGCTAATGCTAAAGCGATTGCCAGTCTTTGAGCTTCGCCACCTGATAATTGATGAGGATAACGATTTAAAGGAACAAAGAGCCCTACCTGAGCAAGCAGTTGATGAATGTATTCTAAACGCTGTCTTCTTGGAACATTAATTTGTTTAAAAATAACCCAAAATGATTTTTTGATGGTATGTAGTGGATTTAATGTTTGTTTTGGGTCTTGAAAAATATACGCAATCTTTTTACCACGTATCTGTTGCCAATCTTTTGTTTGTGTACTGTGAATGGGAAGTTTGGTTTTTTGTAGATAAATATCTCCAGTGATTTTAATCTGTTTATTTAACCCCAAAAAACTCGTCATCATCAATGTTTTTCCGCTGCCTGAACGTCCGATAACAGCCAGCATCTCGCCTGCGCGAAGCGTAAATGTTAGGTTTTCTACAATTGGTTTTTGAGTATAAATGCTTAGATTTTGAACATCAAGTAACGTTTCTACCATCTTTAACTTCCAACGCTCGCATCATGCCTTCACCAACAAAAATCAATAATGTCAAAAGAAATCCCAACACAAAAACCGAAACAATAGCCAAATGGGGAGCTTGCAGATGATTTTTTGCTTGATACAACAATTCCCCTAAACTTGCTTGACCAAAAGGCAGTCCAAAACCCAAAAAATCCAGTGTCGTTAAAGCTGTCATATTCATCGCAATCATAAAAGGCAGTTGCGCCAAAGTCAATATTAAACCCTTAGGCAAAAGATGACGAAAAATAATTTTATAAGTTGGTACGCCCAAATTTTTAGCTGTTAATACAAAACCTTTGGTTCTAGTTTTAAAAAAATACACTCGCATCACCGCCACTAAAGGCAGCCAAGAAAAGAGTAGCATAATAAAAAATAAAAGAACAGCCGATGGTTCAAACATGCTACTTAGTATCATTAAAATAAACAGCTGCGGCAGACTAATCCAAATTTCCAAAAATTGCTGCCCTAACAAATCAATCAAACCGCCAAAATAGCCCAAAACTGCCCCAAAAGCAACGCCTAAAATTGAGCCG
>CAKAQU010000137.1 GCA_916720335.1 uncultured Moraxella sp.
ATTTATTGTTTCTAAGCCACCTATGCGGTGTGTAACAAGGTACAAAATGGTAATTAAAAAGACAAACATTTCTAAGCCACCTATGCGGTGTGTAACATGAATAGTAGAAATTATCTAGTAGCCAAAAACTTTCTAAGCCACCTATGCGGTGTGTAACGGGTAAAGGCTTCTTCGTTTAGATTGACCTGCTGTTTCTAAGCCACCTATGCGGTGTGTAACCTTATCAAACTTGACTAAATCTCGACTAGACATTTCTAAGCCACCTATGCGGTGTGTAACATGCTTATAAATTTATCAAAGACAAACCTGTTTTTCTAAGCCACCTATGCGGTGTGTAACATCTTGCTATTGCAAACATCATTATCTGTTCTTTTCTAAGCCACCTATGCGGTGTGTAACATAAATCAAAAACAAAAAGAAAAATCATATTAGTTTCTAAGCCACCTATGCGGTGTGTAACTGATTTTTTGGCATCAACAGACGTAAAATTATTTTCTAAGCCACCTATGCGGTGTGTAACTTAAGCGTTCTGGATAGATGATTTTGGGGTCTTTTCTAAGCCACCTATGCGGTGTGTAACGTTTTGGTGTGGTGCGTTGTCTAAGTCGTATATTTCTAAGCCACCTATGCGGTGTGTAACAATGTGCATGGTTCGCAAAGTATTAGGGTGCATTTCTAAGCCACCTATGCGGTGTGTAACTTGGTAGGCTTCGGCTTCGTCCATACAGTTAATTTCTAAGCCACCTATGCGGTGTGTAACAGTGATTATATCAAAAAAACTTCAATAATATCAAGCCTGAATATTGATTTTAAGTAATTTAACCAATGATTTTTTGTTTATTTTTAAGTTATTGATTCTTAAAAAATTTTTTTATAGATAAAATTTTTTGGTAAAAATAAGTTTTATAGAAACATTTTAGGTAGACGAAAAAAACCTGCTCTAAAGCAGGTTTTATATATGGTGGGGACGGAGAGACTCGAACTCTCACGGGTCGCCCCGCTGGAACCTAAATCCAGTGCGTCTACCAATTTCGCCACGTCCCCATTTTTATGCAACTACCAAATTGACTATATGGTAATTTGTTACTTGATGGTGCGTATTATATATATTTTTTATTTTTTAGCAAGTATTTTTTTAAAAAAATTTTAAAAAAATTTTAAAAAAATTATATCCTATTGAATTTAAAATAAATTTTTTGAATCCGAAAATTGTACACCTTGAGCAATCATCGTTTCTTTTGCTTGCGCTAAAGAATCATTGACATCGATTGCCATGCATGCATCCAAAACAACCGTACATGAGAATCCAAAATCTACTGCATCCAATGCCGTCCATGCTACGCAAAAATCAGTTGCAATCCCAACGATATACAAATCGGTTATTTTACGTTCACGTAAATAACCTGCCAACCCAGTTTTAGTTTGTCTATCTGCCTCCATAAATGCTGAATAACTATCAATATTGGCATGAAACCCTTTTCTGATGATAAGTTGAGCTTTGGTTGCTTGTAAATCACGATGAAAATCAGCATCTGATGTACCTTGGACACAGTGGCTATTCCATAAAATTTGCTCGCCATAATCTAGTGTAATCACATCAAATGCTTTACGGTTTTGATGATTTTGATAAAAAGAAATGTGATTGGCTGGGTGATAATCTTGAGTCAAAATCACATTATCAAATCTATCTATCAAATCATTAATCGTTGGAATGATTTTTTGTGAACCCAAAACCGCTAAATTGCCATCAATAAAGCCATTTTGCACGTCCACCACAATCAGTGCTGAAGTTTTTTGAATTATCATAACTACCTACCAATAATTTTCTACTGCAATATTGCCGACACTGCGGCGATTCATCGTTAAACCTTTATTTTTTAAGGCTTCTTTGGTATCATCAACCATTTGAGGATTACCGCATAACATAACATGGTCAGTATCAGGATTGAATGTTAAAGCTGCTTTTTGTTCCAGAATACCACTTGTAATCAAAATTGGCAAACGCTGATTTAACGCGCCTTTTATGAATTCACGTGTTACAACTGGCACAAACCTAAAAGTTGGTGAATTTTCAACCAATGGCGCAAAATCTTGTTGCAATGAATGAATTTTATCCAAAAAAGCCAATTCATCTGCGTAACTAACGCTATAAACCAAGACAATATTTTGATAATTTTGCCACGTTGTTAAATCTTGCAAAATTGATAAAAAAGGCGCAACGCCCGTACCTGTTGCCAATAGCCATAAATTTTTTGGAGCAGGCTGTAAAAACCTATCCAATGTTAAAAACCCAAAGGGTTCAGGATTTAGATACAACGTATCACCGACATTTAGATACTGTAATTGCGAAGTAAATGCTCCATCAGGCACAACTACTGAGAAAAAATCCAAAAACTCGTCGTACGGCGATGAGGCTACCGAATATGCTCGAAAAATTGCTGAATCATCCGTGTTTTTTGGAACAATACCCAGACGCACAAACTGCCCAGCCGTAAAGCGAAAATCTTGTGGTCTAGTGGTACGAAAAGAAAATAATTTTGGAGTGATGGTGGTTTTTTGTAGTACTGTGATGGTTAATGCATTTTGATCAGACATAAGAAAACTAAGTAACCAATAATAAATCTCATTGTAAAAAAAACCTTAAAAAAAAACAAGTGCAAAACCTAAGCTTCACACTTGTTTGGACTTGTATCGTTTTGTCGATGTTAAAATTTGGTTTACTTTTTTATTATCCACGAGCAATAAATTGAGCGATTTGTAATAAGCCGTTTGGAAAAATACCCAGCACCACAATGATAGCTGTGATAATCAAAAGCATAACCCCGCCTGCTTGCACGCCCCAATGTTTATCGGCATCAAATTCAAAATTGGCAATGGGTTTTTGAAATAGACAAGTCAAAAATTTAAGATAGTAGTACAAACCCAAACCACTGCCCAAAATCACCATACCCGCTAGCAAAAATTGCTTGCCTTGAATGGTGGCAAAAATCACTTGGAATTTGGTGATGAATCCTGCCGTTAACGGAATGCCCGCCATGGACAACAGCATGATGGTTAAAACCGCTGTCAAAGCAGGTCGCCGCCAAAACAGTCCTTGGTAAAATTGCATTTGGTCAGCTTCACCACTAGAAGAATTTTTGGTGAATTGACGATATGGGCTTGACATTAACGTGATTACCCCAAATGCCCCAATGGACGTTAAAGCATAAACTGCCATATACACAGTCATGATTCCTGCACCATCAACCCCAAGCCCAAATAAAACCGATAAAACATAACCAATATGAGCAACCGATGAATACGCTAAAAGACGTTTTAAATTGCTTTGGCGTATGGCAGACAAGTTACCAAACAAAATAGACAGCACTGTCATGACCAATAAAACGGTCAACACAGGTGACAATCCCCAAGATGCGGTTAGTAATAAAAAACGCACCAAAAGCGCCATCATAGCCACTTTACTTACACTTGCCAAAAATGCGGTTATTGGGGCTGGCGCTCCTTCATAAACATCTGAAACCCAGTGATGAAATGGGGCGGCAGATAATTTAAACGCTGTTGCCACAAGCATCATGACCGCGCCTAATACAAACAAAGAAGACATCTCATGGCGACTAAACAGTACTGAGATTATTTTTGAAAATTCAAGCCCGCCAACATCGGCAAAAATAAATGCCATACCCATTAATAAGGTTGCTGACATTGCTGCCGATTGTATCAAGTATTTTAAACCCGCTTCCAAAGAACGCGTTCGCAAAAAAGTATAAGCCAACATCCCATACATAGGTACAGACAACAACTCAAGCGACATAAAAAACGCCGCCAAATGCGTAGCGCTTGTCATCAGCATCGCTCCAAGCGTGGCGATAAGCATTAACAAGTACAATTCA